>NZ_VOSM01000009.1 GCF_007997015.1 Lujinxingia vulgaris | reverse complement strand
GGGAAGAAGCGCTGCGTTTTTCCCTGCGGCACGCTGTGGCTGAGGCGAAACGCGCCGATCACGTGCCGGGAGGGGGACCCCAGCGAGGCGGGGCTGGCGGCGAATTTTCAGAACTATCAGGTGCGTGGTGGGCGAGGGAGAGAGGTCGCTTAGGGGGCTTGAGGTGCGTTGCGCGCCGGTGGAAGTGTTCGATCGCGTTGCGTAACTTCGCGCCGCCGGGGTAGATGCAGCGGTTTGTCGACAGTTCGGGGGAGTTCTACTTTTCAGGCGCGGAGGACGCGTTGACGTGTTGCTCTGTCTGGCGTTGGGGAGTCGGGTGGCACTCCGGGGTCACAAAGCGCGTGATTCGGCGCAAAACGTGTGTGGACGCGTATGCGGGGCGGTTGATTTCTGGGGAGAACAGTCCAGGGGACACCTGGAACGTGTTGGGGGCGGGTAACGAGGCGAACTGTGCGGGAGGTTAGCTCTCGGCGTGTCGTGCTGCGTTTGCGGCTAATGCTCGATCGGCCGCATAAAAAAGGGCTTCGGATGACTGTCGGGGCTTCGGATGACTGTCGGTCGTGTGAGGGTGACTGTCGGTTGTGTGGGATGGTCGATTGGGAGGGTGACATGACAAACACCCACTGTGCCGGTACTGGCAGGGTGGGTGTTTGTCGTGATGTGTCGCCGAAGCCGCGGAGCAGAGCGAAACTCGCACACCGCTGAGGCGATGTGAGGTTACGCGCTGGGCTGCGTGATCTGCAGTCCGGTCGCGGTAAACTCATAGTTCTTCTGCTCGCCCTCAACCTTCTCCACCGGCTCGCCGGTGGCCTCGGCCTGATCTTCGGCGTAGTGCTGGGCCATCTCCTCGGAGATGACGGTGGCGGTGAGTGTGCCCTCGACGATGACCTCGGCGCCGTCTGAGTTACGCGAGACGAAGAAGCCGTAGTCCTTCATGCGCACGCGCACAGGCTCCTCGACCTGGTCGGTCTTAAGCGTGAACCAGCAGCCTTTCTTCTTGCAGACCTGTTCAATGTTGGCGCTGACGCGGATGGTGCCCTCGGGCGAGGCTTCCAGCGCCTGGTCGAGGGGCATCGGCTCGTCGTCAAGGGTGAAGGGGGCGCCAAAGTGGCGGGTCTCACCGGGCTCAAGATCGCTGGCAAGCTCCTGCGCTTTTTCGCCCTCTGCGGGACCGTCGGTCACTTCTTCGGCCGCTTCTTCCGTCGGGGCCTGCTCGTCGACTGCTTCAGCCTCGGGGGCTTCTGCGGTGGCTTCTGAGCTGGCTTCGGCGGAGGTGTTGTCGGTGGAGTCACAGGCCAGGGGGGCGGCCAAAAGAAGAATCATAAGAAGGACGATGTGCCGCATGGTGGGGGCTCCGTTACGCATGAGAGTGTGGGGCACCGAAAGGAGGTGCTCGCTGAGATTATGCGGCGGCAGTGTAACAGGATCGTGGCGGTGCGCCAGTGTCTGAGGGGACGCGAGGAGTGGGCTTGTCGCCGGGGGGAGATCGGCGGTAGAAGCGCCATGATTGGAGGAAGCACCGGCAGTAGCGTGTCAGGAGGCGATGTGGACGAGAAGGAGAAGGCGGCGGTCGTGGCGATCTGCCAGAAGCAAGGGGTGAGCGCCGTGGATGCGTGGGCGCGCGGGGCCGTGCTTGTCGTTAAGCCCGAGGTGGGCGCAGCACTGCCTTCGGCTGAAGTTTTGCGAGAGCTTGCCGTAGTGTTGGCCGATCGGGGACATCGTTACGTGACGCTGGACCTGGCAGGTTGGGCGGTCGAGGGGGAGGGGTAATGGTCTGGATGGGCGCGAGAATAAAGGGGGAGGCGCGACTCTCGGTCAGGACTGCGACGTGCCGTCAGGCCGGGGAAACCGCGTGGCAATCTTCGCGCGAGGAGGGGAGGTCGATGAGGCTAAACGTTCAGAGAATGAAGGAAGAGAAACGACTCTCGGTCGCGTTTGGGCGCGTGAGTACGGGGGAAACGACGACTCTCGGTCAGCGATGCGGGTCGAGATGGCGGATGTGGGCGCGGGCGATTGGGGAGGAGCGTTCGGGGGAGAGTGGGGAGGAGTGTCAGGGCAGGGGCGGCAGCGGTGATAGGTGGTTTGCAGATGGGCAGAACGTCAGTCGGGGCAGGTGAATGATGCGTGAGAAGACGGCAGAAATAAAGGGGGAAGGGCGACTCTCGGTCGGAGAAGGGCGACTCTCGGTCGGGGAGGTGCTGGAGGTGATCGAGGAGGAGATGAGGCAGGTCGGAAAGCTCGTCGTGGCGTTCAGCGGCGGGGTGGACTCGGCGGTGGTGGCTGCGATCGCCCAGCGCGCGCTCGGTGAGCAGGCCTGGGCGGTGACGGCAGTCAGCGAGACGCTGGCGGGCCGCGAGTTGGAGGAGGCCTGTGCGCTGGCCGAGGAGATCGGGATTCGCCATGAACTCATTGAGTTCAGCGAGCTTGATGATGCGCGTTTTCGGGAGAACACCTCGGCGAGGTGTTTTTTCTGCCAGTCGATGCGCTTTGATCAGATCGCGACGATTGCCGCCTCCCTCGATTGCGATGTGCTGGCATCGGGGACCAACGCCTCCGATGTGGGGGACCATCGGCCGGGGCTGGAGGCGATGGCTGCGCGTAAAGTGTATCAGCCGCTTCTCAAACACGGGGTGACCAAGGACCAGGTGCGAGAGCTTGCGCGGGAGCTGGGGTTGAGCGTGTGGGATAAGCCGGCGATGGCGTGTTTGTCGTCGCGGATTCCTCACGGTCTGGAGGTAACGCGCGAGAGGTTGCGGCGAGTGGAGAGGGCCGAGGAGGTGCTGCACCGGCTCGGGTTTAAGCAGTTTCGGGTACGCGCCCACGGGGAGCTCGCCCGGGTGGAGGTGGCCGTTGACGAGATGGCGCGTGTGCTCGAGCCCCGGGTACTGGGGGAGGTCGCGCGGGGCGTGAAGGCCGCGGGCTTTGACGATGTGACGCTGGATCTGACGGGCTTTCGCTCGGGAAGTCTTAATCCGGTGCGTTCAAACGACTCAGTGAAGGAGCAAGACGGTGAGTGATGTGGTGCGAGAACTTCTGCGAGCCTATCGCGAGGGCGAAGTTGCCGAAGATGAGGTGGTGGAGCGCCTGGTCAAGCAGCCCTTTGAGGAGCATCTGATCGGGCGCTTTGATCATATGCGGGAGGCGCGCACGGGCATCCCGGAGGCGATCCTGGCCGAGGGTAAAGATCCCCTGGCGGTGGCCGAGATCTTTGAGCGCTACGCGCGCGCCGGAGACCAGCTTATTGCCACCCGGGTCACCGCACCGGTGCTCGAAGCGCTGCGGCCGCAGCTCGATGGGTTGCAGCATTATAAAGTGGCGCGCATCGTCTCCACGCTCCCGCCCCAGATCGATGAGGATCGGGCGACGGTCTGTGTGATCAGCGCCGGGGCGCTCGACCGGCCCGTGGCCGAGGAAGTCGCCGTCACCAGCCGACTTCTCGGCAATCCCACCCACGAGATCTTTGACGTGGGCGTGGCCGGGCTCAACCGCCTGGTGGTGGAGCTGGGCACGATTGAGAAGTCCGGGATCCTGGTGGTCGTCGCGGGCATGGACGGCGCGCTCCCCAGCGTGATCGGGGGGCTGGCCTCACAGCCGGTGATCGCTGTGCCCACAAGCGTGGGCTACGGCACGAGCTTTAAGGGGGTGGCCGCGCTCCTGACGATGCTCAACGCCTGCTCGCCAGGGACCGGTGTGATGAACATCGACAACGGGTTTGGGGCGGCGGTGCTCGCCACCAAGATCAATCAGTTCGGTCAGCGCGTCAGCGCCGGCGCAAGGGAGTAGGTATGGCGACGCATATTCACCTCGATCTTCTGGGAGGGCTGGCCGGCGATATGTTTCTGGCTGCCGCCATCGACGCGGACCTGGTGGATGTGGCGCGTCTGGAGGCCGCGCTACAATCGGTGGGGCTTGGGCCGGTGCGTGTGATCAGCGAGCGTGTGGTGCGCGGGGCCATTGAGGGTGTGCACGTGCGCTTTGAGGGCTGGGACCCGGCCATGGAGAGCGACCACCGCCACCTGAGCACGATCGAGGAGATGATCGCTGCCAGCGCGCTAAGCGAAGGGGTGAAGCGCCGCGCCACGGCGATGTTTCGGACCCTCGGTCAGGCTGAGGCCACGGTGCACGGCATCGCGCTTGAGCGGGTGCATTTCCATGAGGTCGGCGCGGTCGACTCCATCCTCGACTTTGTGGCGGCGGCCTGGGTGATCGAGGAGGTCGATGCGACCTTCTCTTTCGGTGCGATCCCGGTGGGGAGCGGCACCATTGAGACGGCCCACGGCACGATCCCGGTGCCCGCGCCGGCGACGGCCAAACTCCTGGAGGGTTTTGAGCTCACCTACCAGGATGTGGCCACCGAGTTTGTCACGCCCACCGGCGCGGCGATTCTGGCGACGGTGGCCGCGCAGCCCGGAGAGCGTCAGGGGCGGCTCAAGGCCAGCGGATTCGGGTGCGGCACCCGCGAATTTAAGTCGCACTCCAATGTGGTGCGCGTGGTGGTGATGGAGCAGGGGGCGGCGTCGCAGGGTAGTGCGGCGGGCGACGCCGAACTCTGGGAGCGCGACGAGGTCGTGCAGCTCGTCTGCGAGATCGATGATCTACAGCCCGAGCTCATGGCTGCGGTCGAGGCGCAGCTCTTCGACGCGGGCGCGCTCGACGTGGTGCGCGAGCCGGTGCTCATGAAGAAAGGCCGCAGCGGAGAGCGACTCTCGGTGCTCTGTGAGGCGGAGCTCTCTGAGGCGCTTCTGCGGGTGATCTTTGTGCATACCACCACCTTCGGGGTTCGCGTGATGCCGGTCTCGCGGGTGAAACTTAGGCGCAGCCGCCGATTGGTGGAGACGACCTTCGGTCAGGTTCACGTCAAGGTAGGCTGGCTGGGCGATGAGGCTATCAAAGCCACCCCGGAGTTTGAGGACTGCCGCCTGCTGGCCGAGCGCCACCACCTGCCCGTGCATACCGTGTACCTGGAAGCACAGCGCGCCGCCGCGGCGCTGATCACCGATCTCTCAAAGTGAAGCCACGTGTTGCACGATGGCTCGAAACGATGTCGGGGATGGGCGGTGAACATCACCTCAAAGCGATCACCCTGGATCTCGATCGGCATCTGTTTATGCGGGGATGGGCCTGCTCCCATGACGAAAGTGTGACGAATTGAAGTGCGCTGTTGAAACGCCCTATCCCACGTGGTAGGTAGCGCTCCCAACGGAGGGTCCGGTGCCGAGAGGCTTCCAGAAACTCTAGAAAATCGTGAGTTTAAGCCAGGTTGGCTTTCCAGAGGTCTGGCGCTCGTTGGGTGCTCCGCTCATGTGAGGCGGAGCAAAACGTGACCACACAATGCAGGAAACGAACATGTCGAAGCGAAATCTGTTGGCGTTGATGTTCTGTTCAATGGCTCTGGCCGTCGCGCCCCTTACGGCCTGTGGCGGAACCGAAGATCCCAGCGGTGACGACACCGTCGAAGATACCGGCGGCGAGCCCGATGCCGGCGATGAAGATGTCGATCCGGTCGAAGACACCAACCCCGAGCCGGACGCCGAGCCGGACGCGGACACCGAGCCGGACACCGATCCCCAGCCGGGCACCTGCGTTAAGAACAGCCTCTTCTTCGGTCAGGTCGGCGACTTCGACAACGACGACCACAGCGGCGGCGTGCCCTCGACCACCGCGGAGCTGAGCGACGCCGGCCTGGGCGCCTACCTCAATCTGCTTGAGCCGACGGCGACCGAAGGCGAAACCCCCGCCTCGGCCGTCATCACCCTGGACACCCCGGTGGAAGTCACCGGCGCGATCGTCATCGCCACCAGCTTTAAGTCGAACGCCTTCGACCAGGGCCAGCAGCGCTTCTGGGTTCAGGATGCCAACGGCGTGGCCAAGTTCTACCTCGACGAAGCCCCCATCGAGCAGAGCATTCTGGTCGGCGATGAGCTCAACTTCACCATCGAGTCCTACCAGTACTACGCCGGTCAGGCGCAGATTAAGACTGTCAGCGGCTTCGAAGTTGTGAGCAGCAACAACGACGTGCCCTTCGTTGATATCGAGAACGAAGCGCTGAGCATGGATCTCTACCAGCAGCTTGTGCGCGTCGGCGGCGAGCTTGTCGGTGAGCCGGAAGCCTGCGGTGGCTCCAGCATGTGCTACACGATGGTCTACGGCGACGAAGGCCAGTTCGAGGTCGTGCTTCGCTCCAGCTCCGGCTTCCTGGAGACCGGTGACTGCGTGACCTACATGGGTCCGGTCATCGCTTTCCCGCATCCCTACGATTCGCGCTACGTCGAAGACCCGGCCGCTGAGCCGCAGCCCTCGCCGCAGCTTGATACGATCAACTTCGGGTGGCTCTTCGATCCGCCCAGCTTCGAAGACTGATCCCTTCGACGAGCCGGCTGCCCGATGAGGGCAGGCCGGCTCGTCGTCTTTTGGCCCCTGTTCTGGGGGTCATATGGCCTTCTGCCAACCCTTTCTTCCCCGAGATACAACCATGTTGCGAAGCCGAATTGCGGGCTCTCGCCAGCTCCGATGGGGTGCCATTGCTGCGCTCCTTCTGATCGGATCCACCGGATGTGTGGAGCCGGAGCAGGGTGAGGATCCTGGCGAGTACTTCAGCGATGGCGACTACGGTCAGGTCCAGGACCCGATCGCGTTTTCGACCACGCCTTATGATTTTACCGGCGAGCTGCCCATTGAGGATCTCAAAGGCGCGTTTGCCGATGAGACCGTCTGGGTGGGCTTTAGCCCTGGCGAGCCCTATCCGGTCTCGGGTGACTGCGATCCGGAGCGCGACTGGGATGAGACGATCCCCGGGGTGGTCAACGAGCTGCCCGTAGAGATCGAGGGCATCGTCACTACGCATCCGCGCTACTTCCAGAAAGTCTCGGTGTGCGGCGTGGAGCAGCGCTACTACGGGAGCTACACGCTCGAAGATTCCAGCGGTGGCATCCTGGTGCTGAAAGACTCGCGTATCGCGGAGTTTGAGATCGGCGACCGGGTGCGCATCACCGCCCGCGCCATCATGAAGAACTTCGACTCCCTCGCCGTGCTCGCCTACAGCGATGAGGAGGTGCTCAACAGCCCCGATGATCGCACGCCCGTGCATTATGAGGAGCTGGAGCGCTCATTCCGCGCCAGCGACGACGTCTATGAAGTGCGTCGGGTGACCGGGCGCGTGGTGCTTGCGCCGACCAACCAGAACTTCAACGAGATGCGCATTCAGTCGCTCGAAGATCCGAACATCGAGTGGCTGGCCAGCGTCGACGCGGAGCTGGGACGTCGGGGCATCGGCCCCAAGGTCGGTGAGGTGGTCCAGGTGACCGCGCCAGTGATCAACAGCTTCGGGGTGCGTCTGCTCATTACCGCCCTGGGTCAGCTCGAGTACGTCGAGCCCTGATCGAGACATCTTCAAGAAGAAGCCCTTTCATTGGCCGACGATGCGCTTCGGGTGCGGGAATCGGCAGAGTAAAGCCAGAGTACAGAGAAAAGACGATGATGAAGATCAATGCAGGTCGCGCCGGTGCGTGGTTGTTGGTGGGAGCGATGGTGGTGCCTTCGACGGCGCTGGCTCAGGAGATTAGCCCGGAGGACGCCGTCTCCACCGAGCGCCTTCAGGCTCCCGAGATCGCCCCGGTGGCAGAGGAAGAGGCTGAAGAGGAGCGCCTGGACTGGAACTTCCGCCTGACCAGTGAGGTGCACTCCTCGGATAACGCCGGCTTCCGCCAGCTCGATGAAGAGAACGGCAACCAGGAGCGCATCGAGACTGACGATCGCCACACCTTCGCCTACACCTCGATCGCAATGGGCGCGAACTACAAGGTGCTCGACGACACCACGCTTAACTTCAGCGCGAGCCACTCCGGTCTGTGGGGCAGCGACCAGCTCGGTGGCACCAACGATTTCGGTGGCTTCTTCTACGTGTACGACCTCAACGTGGACTGGCAGGCGCTGGATCTGGACGCGGTGAAGCTCAACGCGCGCTTCGGTCGCCAGGCCTACACCATCGGCGGCACGCCGCGTGACTACTTCATGCGCGATAACGTCGACGGCCTGACCCTGAACTTCGACTTCGGTGCCGGCGGCAAGTTGCGCCTGCTGGCGTTTGACCTCTTCGCCTCGCAGGGCCGCCCGGATACGGTGAGCTTCCTGCGCTGGCACGCCGGTCGCGACCTCGTCTACAACATGCGCGGAGAGACCAACACCTTCCGCTACGGTGGTGTGTACGAGAACACCGACCTGCTTGACGGGCTTGAAACGCGCGCCTTCGGTTACTTCGCCTCGATAGGCGGGGCGGGCACCGGCGCCGATCGCACCCACGAAGGGACCCTGGGTAACTTCTCGGACAATGACTTCTCCTGGCTCGCCGGCGCTCGCGCCAGCTACTACCTGGAACTCGATACCGCGCGCCTGGGCGCCTACGGTGAGTACGCCTACTCCGGCGGCATCGACCGCAAAGAGGTCAACATCGGCGTGCACGATGTGGCCATTGACGGTCAGGCCTTCGGTGCCGGCGTGAGCGGTGACCTGGACCTGGGCGCGGCCGGTCTGCACCTGGCGCTGCAGTACTTCCGTGCCGACGGCGCGCAGTACGGCGCCGATGGCCTGCAGTTCAACCACGGCTTTGTGTCGATGGGCGGCTCGTACGCCGGTGGCCTGAACATGGGCCGCTACAACGGCTGGCGTCCCTCGGCGTATGTGAGCCGTGAGGGCATCGCGCACTCCGAGCACGACATCCGCCGCGAGGGCGGCACCCAGATCCTTCACGGCGGGCTGGGGCTGACCCTTGATCCGGGCCTTCGCCTGGACCTGGGCGCCTGGATGTACCAGGACACCGGCTCGACCAACCTCGACTTTGCGCGTCTGGACGCGGCCGGCGACCGCCTGCCCTCGGGCTACTCGCGCGACCAGCTTGAGGCGCAGCAGCGTCTGGGCAAGTCGCTGGGTACCGAGCTCAACGCCAGCCTGAGCTACCAGGCCAACGAGGCGCTCTCGCTCTACGGGATGGGCGGCATCTTCCTTCCCGGTGAGTTCTACGAGATCGAGATCACCCGCAACGCCGGTAGCGCCCGCGGTAGCATCGACAACCTGCAGCAGTTCTGGGCTGTCTCCGCCGGTGCCACGCTGGTCTTCTAAGACGGCGGCGAAGCGACGACGAAGCTCAAGGTTACGTGTGCGGCGCAACTACTTTGCGCCCAGGAGATAAGATGAGAGCGCGATGGTACACAGCGATGGGCCTGCTGGTGGCGACCGGCGTCGGGTGTGTGGACACCACCGACCCGGGCACCTCCGAGGAGCAGGTGCTCTACCGCTGGGAGACCGACAATGAGCCCACCACCGGCGAGCGTGGAGCGATGCTCGTCAACGAGATCGGGTGGGCTGGCAGTGTCTCCGATGATGGGGTCTACGACCCTGACGACGTCTTTATTGAGCTGCTCAACAAGAACCCGCGGCCGGTCAACGTGAGCCGCTGGAACGTGGAGATCGGCGGCGACTACGAGTACAGCTTCCGACTTCCGGAGATGGCCGAGCCGATCCTCCCCAACGAGTTTGTGGTCATCGCGGCCAAGCCCGACGGGGCGTTCGGCCAGGATGCCGACATCATCGTCGAGGAGCTTCGGCTGGGTAAGCGCTCGGTCTATGTAGGCCTGCGCGATGCAGACCGCCGCCTGATGGATTCGGGCGGCTCGCGCGAAGAGCATATCTTCGCGGGGAGCTACGACCTGGTGACCACGCGTTCGATGGAGCGCACCCAGGTGCTCTTTGGCAACCGCGGCAACCAGGACCGCGCCTGGACGGCGAACATTGATGATGTGATGGGCACCGGCGGCGATCGCGAGATCGCCGAAGGTTGGCGCCAGCACACCATGGCCAGCCCGGGCGCCGCCAACAGCGCCGACTACTCCGGCAGCACCACCAGCGGGGGCTTTGAGTGATGAGAGCAACCATGACGACGAACCCCTTTCGTAAGGCGGCGCTCATCGCGCTGCTCGCGCTTGCGCTCCCGGCAACCTCCACCCATTGGGTGGGGGAGGTGCAGGCGCAGGACGAAGATTTTGAAGGCTGGCTCACCAACGTCGATTTCTACGTCGGCGAGCAGCAAACTCAGGAGGCCGTGCGCAGCCGCATGGTCGCCGATATCAACGGCGCCACCGAGCAGATCGAGGCGGCCTTCGGGGCGCTCGAAGATGGCGAGGTGGTCGAGGCGCTGGAAGAGGCCGCCGCGCGCGGCGTGGAGGTGCGCCTTGTCAGCGATGAGGGCAGCGCCTCGGTCAGCGGCATCAGCACCCTGCTCGCCAATGGCGAGATCGACTCGGTGCTCGGTGACGGGCCGCTCTCGTATCTTCCCGATCCCACGCTGACCACGGTGCTGGAGTTCTGCCAGACCAACTCCTCTGGCGACTACATCCAGTGCACGTCGGCCGGTGGTCAGGGCAACAACGAGAACCTGGTCAACCGCCCCGACAGCTTCAACGTGATGACGCACAGCTTCGTGGTGATTGATACGACCACGGTCTGGAACATCACCGCGCCGCTGACCGATGAGCAGCCCCTGTGGCTCGCCTTCCGGGCGATGAGCGAAGATCTGGCGCGTAGCTTCCGCCGCGAGTTCAACCAGATGCACGCCGGGGTCTTCTCGACCACGCTCAGCGTGTACAACGGGCCTTTGAAGTCGATCACCCAGAACGTGACGCTGCGTAACACCAACCGCGGGCAGATGCGCGTGCGCTTCAACCCGCAAGAGCGTCTGGTCAAAAACGTCATCGACGAGATCTACCGCGCCAAGGGCTCGGTGTGGGTGATGACCGAAGATCTGCAGAACCGCGATCTGATCAACGCCCTGCGCTACAAGCAGGACAACGGCTTTGATGTGCGCGTGATGGTCGGCTCGACCCAGGGGAGTTCGGTGGACAGCGAGCTCGCCGATCTCGACGTGGTGCGCGCACCGGCGTCGATGGGGCTTCTGCCCACCTTCATCGTGTACGACTCCGAGCGCGATGTGCAGGGTCGCCGCCAGCCGCGTCTGGTGCAGATGCTCAGCCACAAGCTGTGGCAGGGCGCGCCGATGGACGTGATCACGCGGGTGCCCAACGACGAAGTCCGCATCTACCCCTCCGACACCTTTGTGGACGGCGCGATGTGGGAGATTCTGGAAGACGGCACCTCCGAGAACGAGGCGGTCGATCCCTTCGTGCAGGCCTGGGAGTCAGTCTGGAGTGAGGCTCAGTGATGCGAGAGATGACGATGAACAATCAGCAAATCACAGCGCCGGAGCGCACGATGACGACCTCGCCATTGCACCTTCTGACCCGCGGCCTGCTTCTGCTGGCGGTGGTGTTGAGCAGCGCGGCCTGCGGCCTCGACGACCCGGGCGATCTGGAGACGCTGGAGACCCCGCGGGTCGAGGTCTTCTTTAACTCGCCGGGCTTTACGCGCGGCAGCGAGTTCAACCGCAAGCCCAGCGAGTTCATCACCGAGCGCATCGACGCGGCGCGCGTCTCGGTGGATGCGGCGGTGTACGGCTTTAACAAGCAGAACATCGTCGACGCGCTGGTGCGCGCCCATTACCGCGGGGTGCGCGTGCGCCTTGTGGCCGATGCCGGCGAGTACAGCCGTGGGTCGTATGGCTACGACATTATGGAGCAGCACAAGGTGCCGATTCAGACCGGCAACCAGTTCCACATCATGCACGATAAGTTCTTCGTGATTGATGACCGCTTTGTGTTTGTGGGTACCGGCAACATCTCCAACTCGGAGTTCACCTACAACAACAACAACTGGCTGTGGATCGACAACGACGAGCACGCCGATCTCTACACGGCGGAGTTCGAGCAGATGTTCGCCGGGCGTTTCTCGGCGGCCAAGCACCCCACCACGCTCCCCAACCGCTTCCAGATCGGGGATACCGAGGTTGAGGTTTACTTCTCGCCGCAAGATGACGCGATGGGTAAGATCCTGGAGGAGCTTAAGAACGTCGATACCTCGATCTACTTCACGATCTTCGCGTTTACGAAAGATCAGGTGGCCAGCGAGTTCATCGCGCGTCAGCGGGAGTTTGAGGAGTTTAACGCCGCCAACGGTTTTGATGATCTGCCGCCGCTGGAGCGCCCCAAAGGCGTGGTCGGCGTGTTGGACCGCTCGCAGCTTCACGGTAACGGGCAGTACCACCAGGGCTATCGCCTGGCGGCCAACGGCATCCCGATGCGCCTCGATGGTAATGAGAACTCCGGGCTTCCCGGCGATTACCAGGCCGGTGGCGGTCGTCTGCACGCCAAGACGATGATTTTGGATGCGGGCACGCCCAACGCGCGGGTGATCTCGGGGAGCTTCAACTGGTCGTCTGCGGCGACCATCTCCAACGATGAGATCCTCATCATTCTTCGCGGTGAGCGCATCACCAACCAGTACCTGGAGGAGTTCTACAACATCTGGGACAACGGCAAGGACATCTCCTCGGCGATGTGCCTGTTGATGAAGGATAACGAGGAGCTGACCTGCGACGATGAGGTTGAGCAGGGCGACGTGGTCATCAGCGAAGTGCATTTCGACGGGTGGAACGGTGAGCGCGATCCCTCCGACCATAACTGCGGTGGGGGTAACGATCTGGACTGCCGTCGTCGGGTGACCAACGACCAGTTCGTGGAGCTGTACAACACCACCGACAAGCCGATTAACCTCTCGATGTGGACGCTGAGCAACGGTCAGGACGTGATCATGGGCTTTACGCCGGGTAGCGTCATCGATCCCGGCGAGCACTTCCTGGTGCTCGATCACAATACGGTGCCGCTCTCCGAGCGTGATCCGCAGCGTGGGGAGCATGCGTTTACGAACCCGGATTTTGTGCTGAACACGGCCAACGATCCGCGCTTCCGTCGCCTCAACCTCAAGAACGGCTCGATGCAGCTGGAGCTTCGCAACACGCGTCAGGTGGTCATCGATCGTGCCGGCGATGGATCTCCGGCCTATTTCGGCGGGCGAGAAGGTGATACAAACTACTCGATGGAGCGCATCATCGGTGCCGATGGCACCGTGGGTGATGGCGATGTCCGCTCGAGCTGGAAGCAGTGCGCGGCCAGCGAAGGCGGGGAAAACGTCAACGAGGCGTTCCGCAGCTTTATCATCGCTACTCCTGGCGAGCCCAATTCACAGTGATTGTTTGGGAGTGTTGATGCCTGATTGGGGGGCTATCCGGCCCTCTCCCGCTGCAACTGATTGATGTGTGTGGAGCCTTACAGGACGCCGCCCCGGGGACGAACCCCGCCGGGCGGCGTTTTGATTTTTGGGGCCAGGGGAAGTCGCGGTGAGGAGCCGCCTTTTTTTTGAGCGATGAGTGCAGTAGAACACAGGCCGGTGTGCCGGGCGGGCGGTCTGCGCGGGCACCCGAGGAACCTTCAGGCGTAGGGAAGTCGATGTCGTACAAGGTGTTGGCCAGGAAGTGGCGCCCCGAGCATTTTGAACAGGTCGTAGGCCAGGGCCATGTCGCCCGCACGCTCAAGAACGCCATTGAGCAGAACCGGGTGCACCACGCCTATCTGTTCTGCGGGGCGCGCGGGGTGGGTAAGACCTCGACTGCGCGCATTCTGGCCAAGGCGCTCAACTGCGAGCAGGGGCCGACGTCCACGCCCTGTTATAAGTGCGCGTCGTGTCTGGAGATATCGAAGGGGCAGTCGGTCGACGTCTTTGAGATCGACGGCGCGTCGAACCGCGGCATCAACGAGATCCGCGAGCTGCGCGAGGGGGTTCGCTATGCGCCGAGTCGCGATCGCAACAAGATCTACATCATCGACGAAGTGCACATGCTCACCACCGAGGCCTTCAACGCGCTGTTGAAGACCCTGGAGGAGCCGCCGGATCATGCGCGCTTTATTTTCGCGACGACCGAGCCGCAGAAGATCCCGGTGACGATCTTGAGCCGCTGCCAGCGTTTTGACTTCAAACGCATCGGGCAGAACGACATCGTCGAGCATCTCGAGCACCTCTGCCGCGAGGAGGGCATCGACGCGGAGCGGGCCGCGCTGCAGATCGTGGCCCGTCAGGCGGCCGGCGGCATGCGCGATGCCTTGAGCCTGCTCGACCAGATCATCAGCTTCAGCGGCAAGACCATCAAAGAGTCGGAGATCGCCGAGGTGCTGGGTGTGGCCAACCGCCGCCACCTCTTCGATCTTTCGGAGGCGGTGCTCAGCCATGATGCCGAGCGCGCGCTGGTGGTGGTCGATGAGGTCAACCGCTACGGCTACGACATGCAGCAGTTTGCCTCGGAGCTGGTCACGCATTTTCGCGATCTGATGGTGACCTCGGTCGTCAAAGATCCGGAGCTTGTGACCGAGCTGACCGAGAGTGAGCTGGAGGTCGCCCGTCGCCAGATCGCGGGCCAGCCCCAGGAGCTCTTGCACCGCTGCTTCAGCGTGATGGTGGAGGGCGCCCAGAAGATGCACCGCTCTCCTTACCCGCGGCTGATCTTTGAGATGACGCTGGTGCGCCTGGCCGCGCTGGAGCCGATGGTCGGTCTCGACCTGCTCGTCGATCGTCTCGGTCTTCTGGAAGAGGCGCTCTCGGACGATATCGGCGGGGAGATCGAGTGGCCGGAGCGCCCGGCACCGCGCGTGGTCGCTGCTGCACCGGCGCCCGCTCCCTCGCCAGCGGAAAAAAAAACTCTGAGTGAGGTCGCGCCCGCGACCGAGGGTCATGTTTCGGAGGTGACCGAGGGTCATGCTTCGGTGGTGACCGAGGGTCAGGAAGTGACCGAGGGTCATGCTTCGGAGGTGACCGAGGGTCAGGTTTCGGAGGTGACCGAGGGTCAGGTGACCGAGGGTCAGGAAGTGACCGAGGGTCATGTTTCGGAGGTGACCGAGGGTCAGGTTTCGGAGGTGACCGGGGGTCATGCTTCGGAGGTGACCGAGGGTCAGGTTTCGGAGGTGACCGGGGGTGAGGTTGCGGAGGTGACCGGGGGTCATGCTTCGGAGGTGACCGAGGGTGAGGTTTCGGAGGTGACCGAGGGTGAGGTTTCGGAGGTGACCGAGGGTGAGGTTTCGGAGGTGACCGAGGGTGAGGTTTCGGAGGTGACCGAGGGTGAGGTTTCGGAGGTGACCGAGGGTGAGGTTTCGGAGGTGACCGAGGGTGAGGTTTCGGAGGTGACCGAGGGTCAGCCGGAGGTCGAGAACGCGCCCGAGATCGAGATCGCGCCCGAGCCCCAGACCGACTCCGATCTCGCCACCGCCACCCTCGCTCCTCCGAAGCCCCAGATCCCCGAGCGTCTCATCAAAGCCGACGTCGACGCCCTTGAGGTCCCCGACGCCGCCGCGCTGAAAACCCCCGAGCAGCGCTGGAAGGCGGTCGTGGAGTTTGTGCGCCAGAGCAACGCGCCGGTGGCGGCGGCCTGTGAGTACGCCTACGTGCAGCGTTTTGAGGAGGGGGAGGTTCGCCTCAACTTCACCGAGGCGTTTGCCGACATCGCCCAGGAGGACGCCCGCAAGAAGACCATCGAAGACGCGGTGAAACGCATCTTCGGGGCGGATTGGCGCCTGGTGATGGAGAAGATCGACGAGGAGGCCGCGCGCGGGGTGACCAACCTGGCTGAGGAGCGCGAGGAGGATATCCGCCGTCGGCGCGCCGAGCTCGTCGAGGAGGTGCGCACTGATCCGGTGGTGGCCGAGGCCCAGAAGCTCTTCGGGGCGGAGGATGTGCGCGTGAGCGTCAAACTCTTTGACGAGTGAGGGGCTGGCCCTGGCGAGGCGGTGGCCGGCTCTCCTGGCTTAGAACATTTAAAAATTCACGCTCAGGCTTAAGCCCCAGGTGCGCGGGGCGCTCGGAGTTTGGGCGGCGGCGCGGTCGAGCTGCAGGCTCTGCTGGAGTTGGAGGTTGTAGCGGCGCACGCCCTGGTAACTCGTGATGAGCCCTCCGCCGTAGGCCACGCCCGCCACTCCGGCGCCCAGCCCCACAAGGTCACCGCGCGAGAGCCCGAGGCCGTAGGCGATGAAGATGGCGGCAAAGACCGTCAGCGACATCGCCACGGTGCCCAGCATGTACTGCTCCACGTAGAAGTTGCCCAGCCCGGGAAGCAGGAGCGAGTAGAGGGCAGCGCGGGTGTGGCTTAAGCGGCCCTGCTCATAGATGCGCTGGCGGTGGTTGGCGTCGAAGAAGGTCGACGTGGGTTCTTCGGCAGGTTCTTCGACCGCGTCTTGCTGCGCGTGGGCGTCCGGGGCGGCGGTCGCGCCCTGTTCGGCGGCAGCTTCCGGCTCAGCGGCCGGCTGCTCGGCTGGCGAGGCTTGCGGCGCGGGCACGTCCTGAGCGTGGACGCTGAAGAGGCCCCCCAGACTCATCATGAGAAAAAAAGCAAACGCGGCGATGTGTCGGAGCATAGCAGACATCCCTGGGGTGAGGCTTCGGTGGTAACGGTGCGTGAGCCAGCATTGTTGACACGAGCCGGTTTTATGCCACAACCGCACCTGTCGATCGACTGAAGATACGAGGCGAAATGAGCGCGCAAGAGACGGCGGCCGAGAAGGGTCGGCCCATGGATGAGGCGTCGGTCAAGCAGGCCGGCCGGGGGTTTTTGATCATCACCGCTGCAAAGGTCTGGTTTCTGGTGACCAGCGCGGTGATTCAGCTGGGGCTTCCTATCATGCTGGGGAGCGCCGAGGCCTTTGGGGTTTTTAAGATCATCACCGAGTCCATCGGGCTCATTAACATGGTGATGATCACGGGCACGCTCAACGCGGTGAGCAAGCTGGTGAGCGAGCAGCCCGACCAGGCCGGGCGTCTTGTCAACATGGCCGTGCGCATGCAGCTGATACTGGGGGTGCCGGTAGCCGCGCTCTACGCGCTGGGGGCCCCCTGGATCGCGGGCAGCTTTAACGACATGACCCTGGTGCCGCTCCTGCGGCTCTCGGCGCTGATCATCTTCTTTTATGCCTTCTACGCGATCTTTGTGGGCTACTTTAACGGGCTCAAGGAGTTCGCGCGTCAGGCCAGCCTGGACTTCGGGTTTTCCACCTTAAAGATGCTCGGGATCGTGGGTCTGGTGCTGCTGGGCTTCGGGGTGGGCGGGGCGGTCGCGGGCTTTGTGGGGGCGGCCGGGATCATCTGCACCGTCGCCGGGGTATGGCTTGTGCGGCGAGAGCGGGTGCGGCGCGCGGCCGGGGTCGGGGCGGGGGGGCTTGATAAGGAGCAGACCCGTCAGGCCTTTAAACGCCTGCTGAACTACCTCGTGCTCATCATGCTCTACACGTTTGCGCTCAACGGTTTGATGCGCGCGGATTTTTTCGTGCTTAAGGCGATCGCCTCCGGGGTGCCGGAGCATCTGAGCGGGATGGAGTCGCTCTTCTCGCTGATGAGCAACAAGTTCGCCGGGTTCTACGGGGCGGTGCTCAACGTGGCGCGCATCCCTTATCAGGGCGTGATCGCGGTGACTTTTGTGATCTTTCCGATGATCAGCCAGTCGACCTTCAGCGAAGACACCGACCAGACGCGGGTCTATGTGCGCAGCACGCTGCGCTACTGCTCGATGCTGATCGCGGCGGTGGCGATGGTGCTGGCGTTTAACGCCGACTCGATCATCGGGGCGCTCTACTCGGCGGATTATCAGGCGGCGTCGGTGGCGCTCTCGATCTTGAGCGTCTCGATCATCTTCTTTGCGCTCTTTTATGTGGCCACGACCATGATCATCGGCTCGGGGCATCCGCTGGCGGCGGTGGTGATCATGGGGGCGTCGCTGGGGTTGAGCGCGGTGCTCAACTATGTGTTTTTGACGCGCACCCACGCCGAGGCGATGGCCGGGCTTGTGCCGGTGGCGCCGGTGAGCCCCTCCGGCGATGCGATGAGCGTGGTGGCCCAGGCGCAGGCCCATGCCGAGGCCTCGGCGAATTTTGCGGCGCCCTTCTTGCTGCAGGCCACCGATTACATGCAGTCGGCGGCGATTGCCACCACCATCGCGATGGTGCTGGGCTGCCTGCTGAGCGTGGGGTGGTTGTGGAAGGCCTTTGGCGCCGCGCCGCCCTGGGCGACCCTGGGTCGTCTGCTGCTGGCCGCCGGCGTGCTCTGGGGCATCGATATGGCCGTGCCGCTCGGCGTGGAGCTGGTCGAGACCCAGGGCAAGATTGTGTACCTGGCCATGGTCGTCGCTAAGATGGCCTCGATGGGGGTGGCGCTGCTCGCCACTCTCTTCTTAACCCGCGAGTTCACCGCGACGGACATGGCGCGTCTCAAGGCCGTGATCAGCAAAAAGAAGAGGAAGGCATGAACACGTTTAAAAGCCTGAGAGCGTGGCTGGTGGCAGCGTCGATGCTGCTGGGTGTGGTGCTGCTGCTCGGCGCGGGCTGCTCGGCAGCCCAGGTCAAGGAGCGCCCGGCGGACCCGGCGGCGCTCGATATGTCGGCGCGCAACTTTCATAAAAACATGCGCTGGGCCCGCTGGGAGGAGGCATCTCAGCAGGTGCATGAGGCCGCCCGGGAGTCCTTTTTAGGGCGCTACGAGGAGCTCGGGGACGACTACCGCGTGGTGGAGCTGGCGCTGCGTAAGGTGGAGTTTTCCGACGATGGCTTTGAGGCCACGCTGGAGGTGGAGCAGGAGTGGTATGAGCTCCCCGACACCACCGTGCGCGAGGGGCGATTTATCGAGCGCTGGGTCTCCGAGGAGGGTGTGTGGTGGATGCGCGAGCGTCTGAGCCGCGAGGAGTTTCGGGCCCGCGAGAAGGAAGAGCGCGAGGCGCCGGGGGCCTCCGAGCCCACGATCGACGAGGAGCCCTCCGATGAGGCGCAGCCCACCGAGCCTCAAGAGTAGGGTGGGGCGATGAGTCATCTTCCGCCGGGGCAGCTCGGGTTTATTGAGCAGGTGCAGTATTTCTTCACCGAGCTCAGCGGGCGCACGTACATCCCCAGTCCCAAAGACCTGGCGTACCTTTTGCCGCTTAAAGAGCAGGGGGCGCCGGCCGCCGCGGTGTGCCGGGGTATCGAGGAGGCGTTTCGCGCGTATGGCGAGGCGGAGCGGCCGCGCTCGGTGCGACAGTGCTGGCCCTTTATTGAGGCGGAGCTGGAGCGGCTGGCGGAGTCCGGTCTGTATGTTCCTTCGGCGGATGATGCGCCAGAATGCGGGAGCGAGCGTGTCGCGGCCGCCACCTCCCCCCCCTCGACGAAATCCAATCCTTCGTCGAAAAACGCCCCAAAACACGACGAGCCTGAACTTCTGCGCGAGACCCTCGACGCGATCGAGGAGGCGGGGCGAGCGAGCGGGGAGGAGCGCTGGCGCGAGGCGTACCGGCAGGGGTGGCGACGGGCGAAGGCGCTCAGCAGCGAGCGGGGCGACTTTGGTTTTGAAGAGCTTGAGGCCGCCGACCGCGCGCTGATCGAGGCCTACTGGGAGGCGCTCAAAGCCGCCGAACGCCAGGAGCTTGAAGAGGCCATCGCCGCGCAGCTCGCAGGCGGCCTGCGCGATATGAGCCCGCGCGCCGCCCGAGAGCATCGCCTGGCGCGGCGGCGTAAGGCGTTGATCGAGCGCTACGGGCTCGTCGATCTTCTGCGCCTGATCGGCTGGTAACGCCTGGCGCTCATCGCGCCAACCCGTGATTGAGTTTGCCACGAAAGGGGGCAACCTGGTTGTGCCCGCCGGGCGCTCGCTGCTAGGGTTCGCGCATTGCTTTTGGCCCGCAACCCCTTATCGCCCTGACCCGACTCTGCTTTTCGATTGGAGGATTCGATGCCCATCTTTCAGATGATCGCCAACAAACTCACCGAACGCCGTTTTGCCAAACTCACCCAGGAGCAGAACGAGGCGCTGATCGACACGCTCGTCGCCACCAAGGTCATCGACGGAAAGATTCTGCCCGAAGAGGAGCAAGAACTCGCGGAGGCCGTCAACATGCTCACGTGGAACGGCAGCCACTCCCCCGAAGGGTTTGTGCAGGCCTCGATCGCCCGCGCCAGACAGATCCAACCCACCCCCAACGCCCTCTCGGAGCTCTTCGTCACCCTGGGCACTCGCCTCGGCGACGAGTGGTTGCGCGAGGAGGCCTATTACCTCTCGTCGCTCGTGGCGATCTCTGACCAGGAAGTGCACGAGGATGAGCGCGTCTTGTTGCAGTCGATGGTGCAGGCCTTCGGGATCAGCGCGGAGACGCAGTCGTTGATCATCCGAAAGATTTCCAGGGAAGAGAACTTTTGAGTTTCGCCGAGCGCATCAGGACGACGCTGGCTGTGTCGCTGCGTCGTCGCGGTAGCGCTGCTACACGCTCCTCCTTGCTCCTTGCCAGCCCCGCCCTGAGTGCGCTCGGGTTGGGGGGCATGCGGGGAGGGAGAGACGCCTCGGGAGTGATTCCGGGGCGTTTTTTTGTGGTTGGGTGGTTGAGGGGCCTGGGAGGGGCGCGTGGGTGGGGAGGTTCGTGAGGGCGTTGGGGGGCGTGCGGTTTGTGGTTGGGTGGTTGCGGGGCGTGGGGGGTGTGCGGGGGTGGGGAGGTTTGTGGTTGGGTGGTTGAGGGGCTCTGGAGGGGCGCGTGGGTGGGGAGGTTCGTGAGGGCGTTGGGGGGCTGTTGAGTTCGAGCTGGTGCTCGTACTCGTGCTGGTACTGGTACTCGTACTCGTGCTGGTACTCGTACTGGTACTCGTGCTGGTACTCGTGCTGGTACTCGTGCTGGTACTCGCGCTCAGGTGACCGAGGGTCGCCTGAGCGTGAGTATTTATGCGGGTGAGAGGTGACCGAGGGTCAGGTGGGTGGCTGCGTTGATGCGGGTGAGAGGCGTTCGCGGACAGCCCGGTTTGCGAAGGGTGATGAAGGGAGCGTGCCTGCGGGCGTTTCAAATCGCGGAGGTGGATGAAGGGATCGTGCAGGTGGGCGCTTCAAATCGCGGAGGCGGATGAAGGGAGCGTGCAGGTGGGCGCTTCAAATCGGGGAGGCGGATGAAGGGAGCGTGCAGGTGGGCGCTTCAAATCGGGGAGGCGGATGAAGGGATCGTGCAGGTGGGCGTTTCAAATCGCGGAGGCGGATGAAGTGAGCGTGCCTGCGGGCGGTGCTGAAGGGGGCTCGCCCCCCGTAAGGGGTACGGTGTGGCGCGGGAGAAAACGAACGAACGCCCCGGGAGGCGTCCCGGGGCGTTCGAGGGGGTGTGGCGTGTGGTCCGGCTTTTGTTATTCGCCAGCAGCGTCGAGGTCGGGCTCCGTATCCGAGACCGGCTCAGCAGGCAGCTCCTCGCCGGAGTTGGGATCGACGGGCGGGACGGCGCGACGGCGGCTCTGGTAGGCGCGTGTGCGCTGCTGCTGCTCGACGAGCGGGCTGAGGACCATGTTGAGGAGGTCGATGTCGGCGTCGGTGCGCAGGTGCTCAAAGCTCGCGGCGAGCACCTGGCAGAGTGCGATATGCAGGGCGTCGCGGCTGGCGACGACCTGCTCGTAGCTGATGGCCGGGCGTTCGGTACGCTTGAGCTCCTGCCCGAAGCGCCGATTCAAAGTTTCAACGCGCTCCACATGGCGGCCCAGACCCAGAAGCGCGATCTGCTCCTTGAGCTCATGGGTCAATCGCTTGAGGAGCGTGTCGATCATCACGTGCTGGTGTTCGTAGGTGGAGTGAATGACCGCAGAGACACCTGCCGGAAAGGCCACATTTTGCACCTGTCTGGCCGCCTTCGTATGCGGACTCTCGGGCGGCCCGAGCAGCTCCCCATCGAGAATCCGCCCGATCGCGGCGATGGCCTGGTCGAGCTCCACGTCGATCTGGGCGGCGTTGCCGCGGGCGGTGCTCGTCTGGGTGCGGGCCTGCTCCCAGTCCAGCTCCAGCTCCAGCGTGTGGTCGGCCACCTGACAGGCCTGCTCAATACGCTCGGCAAGCGGGGCGGGCACGCCGTGTCGGTCGCTGACCTCGCGCATCTGGCCCAGCGCATAAGCGCAGCGGCTCGAGGGCATACGGCGGACGCTGAAAAACTCGGTGATCGTGTTCTGCATCGCTGACTCCTGTGGGACTTCGGGCGCCTTCGGGGCGCTCGAAACGTTGAAGGAGGCTCGCCATCAGACCCCGCGCGCCACGGCGGTGCGTTGGGCGGCGAACCGACCATTCCCACCCCCTCCCCGGGGGCGACTGCGGAATTGTGGAATGAGGGGATGGTAATTGGGGTGGCGAGGCGGGGCAAGCGGGGGGATTGGGGGGGGGAGGCGTGTGGGTGGGAGGGGCGTGTGGGTGGGAGGGGCGTGCGTTTTGTGGTTAGGTGGTTGCGGGGCCTGGGAGGGGCGCGAGGGTTGGGCGATTTGTGGTTAGGTGGTTGAGGAGCTTGGGAGTGGTGCGGGGGTGGGGAGGTTCGTGTGGGCGTTGGGGGGCGTGCGTTTTGTGGTTGGGTGGTTGAGGGGCGTGGGAAGGGCGCGAGGGTTGGGCGATTTGTGGTTAGGTGGTTGAGGGGCGTGGGAGGGGTGCGGGGGTGGGGAGGTTCGTGAGGGCGTTGGGAGGCTGTCGGTCTCGAACTCGGTCTCGATCTCGGGCTCGATCTCGGGCCGGTGAGTGTCAACATAGTTGCCGCCTCATCGAACTACGGGCAGCCCTCCATCTCCAGCCTGGAGCGCGTGAGCTTGGAGGGGTTCAGATACACATCAGCCGGGGACTCCCACCTTCGCACTGCACCGCTCCAGCGCTGGGGATGACGGCGTTTCGCGGCCTCATAAACATGACGACGCGCGGCGAGTTGGGCTGTGTCATGGCCGTGATGTCGCGAGTTCGGGGTGACAAAGCCGATGGCGCTGTGGAGATGTTTGCTGTTGTACCAGTCGCTGAATTCATCGACCCAGGCCTGCGCTTCTTCGCGCGATTCAAAGGGCTTCTGGGGGTAGTCCGGCCGGTACTTAAGCGTGCGAAAAAGCGCCTCGGAGTAGGGGTTGTCATCGCTGACTCGGGGGCGGCTAAAGGACGATACAACGCCGAGCCGGTCCATGGTGGCCTGCAATGTGGAGCCCTTCATCGGGGGGCCATTATCGGAGTGAAGCACCAGCTTTACGCCGCTGAGCCGCTCGGTGTTGAGGCCGTGGTCTAAGAGCTCGGAGGCCAGGGTTGAGCACTCGCTCTCGAAGACGCGTTGCGCCACGATTTTGCGGCTCCAGACGTCGACGAAAAGATAAAGATAGAAGAACGTTCCGGCGATGTTTCGGCGCAGATACGTGATATCCCAGCTCCAGACCTGGTTGGGGGCTGTTGCCCGATGCTCGGTGATGGGGCGAGGCTCGGCGGGCTTTGCGCGGCCTCGATGGCGCAGCATATTCGCCTCGCGTAGCACCCGATAAAAGGTCGACTCGGAGGCCAGATAGATGCCGCGGTCGGCCAGCAGCGGCACGATTTGATGGGGCGATTTATCGCGAAACTCCGGGCTGTTCGCGGCTTTAAGAACCCGCGTACGCTCCACCTCGCTCAGTTTATTGGCCGGGGAAGTGCGCGGCCCCTGACGTCGGTCACCGCCCCCTCCACGGGCGCGCCAGCGCTGAATGGTGCGCACATCCAGCTCCAGCACCTCGCAGATGGCTTCAAGTCTGGCCCCATCGCGCTGCGCCTTTTCCACCCAACTCAGCACCGTCAGTCGTTCTTCTTCGTCGTGTCGTCGTCCTCGTCCTCCGAGAAATACGCCTCGAGCTTTCCCCGCAAGACCAGCAGTGCCGCCGCCTCCGCCAGGGCCTTCTCCTTGCGCGCGAGCTCCTTTTTAACCCGCTTGAGTTCTTTGTTCTCAGGCTCCGAAACCCTTTGTTTCTGAGGCGAAAGCCCTTTTTCGGCCGCCTCCAAAACCTCCTGGCGAAGGCGCACCAAATCAGCTTCATGCAGGCCCTCCCGGCGCAGAAACGCCCCAAGTTCTTCATCGGAGAGGCCGGCTGCCTGCATCACAATACGAATCTTCTCTTTTGGTGGTTTGTGCCGCCTTCTCCCGGACTTTCCGCTCACAGGACCTCCGTTTAGTGCCTCTCGTCGCCACCGGGTAAGCGTCGCTCGTGCCACACCGGTCTCCTCCATCAGCTCGGCCACAGAACTCCGCTCCGGACCAAACATCTTCTGCACCACACGTTCTCTAAATCCCGCTGAATACGCCATTATAACCTCAGGTTGCCGCCCCGGATTGGTTTGGAGAGTTTGGGCGGCAACTACGCTGACACAGGGGGGGGCTCGATCTCGATCTCGGGCTCGATCTCGATCTCGGTCTCGATCTCGATCTCGGTCTCGATTTCGGTCTCGAACTCGGTCTCGATCTCGGGCTCGATCTCGGGCTCGGGCTCGATCTCGGGCTGGTACTTGTGCTGGTGCTCGTGCTCGTGCTCGTGCTCGTGCTTGCGTCCGGGTGACCGAGGGTCGCCTGAGCACCCATGTTTATGCGGATGAGAAGTGACCGAGGGTCACCCCATCACCAGCATTTACGCGGTTTGTCGAGCATGTACCCCCCCAGCGCCCACACGAATCGACCGACGCCGCGACCCCCCCACGCCCCGCAACCACCTAACCACAAATCGACCAACTCACGCGTACCCCCCGAGCCGCGCAACCACCTAACCACAACCCGCGCGCCCCCCAACGCCCACACGACCCCCCCAACGTCGCGAACCCCCCACGCCCCGCAACCACCTGACCACAACCCGCGAAGCTTACTCGTCCGCACGAACCTCCCCACTCCGCGAATCTCCGCCCCCCAACACCTCTCCCTCCAAAAACGAGAAGACGGCGCGGTAGTAGCGCAGGGTATTTTGCAGCCCGCTGATCCCGTGGCCCTGGCCTTCGAATTCGACGTAGGTGACGGGGGTGCCAGCGGCTTGTGCCGCTTCGGCGAACTGGCGGCTCTCGGCGACGGGGACGCGGCTGTCGTTGGAGCCGTGGGTCAGGAGCAGGGGGGATGTGAGGCGATCCACGTGGGTCAGCGGAGAGCGCGCGCGGAGTTTCTCGGCGTCGGTGGTCGGGTCGCCGGCTTCCAGGATCACCCAGTCGGGGATGTTGCTGGTCTCGTAGAAGGAGAGGATGTCGCTAAAACCCGCGTGGCTTAAGCCGAAGCCGAAGGGGTAGACATCCTGGTGGTCGTTGGTGCCGGGGGGGAAGGTCAGGGCGCGCATGGTGGCGTAGCCGCCGTGGCTGGAGCCGTAGACGCCGATCTGGTGGGGTTCAAAGCCCTTGTTCGCCTCCAACCAGCGGGCGGCGTAGAAGAGGTCGACGATCTCGTCGCCGCCCAGGTCGCCGTCGTTGAGCGCGGCGAAGTCGGCGCCGAAGCCGAAGGAGCCGCGGGGGGCGGGGCTGAAGGTGGCGATGCCCGCCTCGCACATGATCTGGTTGGCGCTGCTGAAGTAGTTGCCGCCGCCGTAGAAGGAGGTCATGCGTACCAGGCGGTCGGCGTCGGCCGGCGAGTTTACGGGCTCGAAGTAGTAGGCGTGCAGGGTGCGGGGTTGCGATCCCTCGGGGGTCTCGACGGTGTCGAAGGTCTCAAACTCCACCCGCTCCACCTTGCAGTGCACGAGCTTCTCGAAGAGCTCGGAGGGGAGCTCCGCCAGGCGCCGGGCTTCCATGGTGATGGGGGCGCTTACCGGGCCGTCGGCGTTGAGCGCGACGAGGTCGAGTTCAAAGGGGGTGCGCACCGAGCTTGAGGAGAGGGCCAGGCGGTTCTCGAAGGCGTCGGCGACGTAGACGGACTCCTCGAACTTCTGGCGCTGGAGCAGCTCGCCACTGGCGAGGTCGCGCAGCTCGGCGATGGAGCCGGTGGGGTGTTCGAGCAGCACAAAGAGCAGGGGGCCGGAGTCCTCGGGCTCCACGATCTCCACGTCGCTCAGCTCGTGGTCGAGCTCGGCCAGGAGCGTGGGCTCGGCGGTCTCGACGTTGAGGGCATAGAGGGCGTCGTTGCCGCCCTCGGCGCTGATGTAGAGGAGGCGATCGCCATCGAAGGTGTCGGCGATGGCGCCCAGGCGCATGTGGCGGGTGCCGCGCTCCAGGAGCTGGCGCGGGGCGTCAAAGGCCTGCGCATCGTCGGCGGCCGCCGGGCGGTTGAGCTCGAAGAGGGCCAGGTTGGTGGTGCGGCGGTCGCCGTCGTGCTGCATCGTGAGCACGACGTGGCGGTTGGCCGGGTCAAACTCGATCGCCGACCAGGTCAGGCGGTCGTCGCCCCCCTCGTCACACCAGATCTGCTGCTCTTCGCCGGTGCCCAGGTCGCGAATGCGCAGGCAGCTGTTAAAAGGCTCCTGCGCGCCATTTCGCACCACGTAGGCCATGAGGCGATCGTCGTCGGAGAAGCCCACAGCGTAGATGTAGTCGACGTCGGTGAGCGCGCGAACGTCTCCGGTCTCCAGGTCCAGGTGGTAGATGTTGATGCGCTCGTCGTTGCGCTCATCGCCGCGGAAGATCAGGCCGCCGAGCGTGCGGTTGTATTCGCCGCCCCAGTAGTTGCGGGTGGACCAGTCGATGTCGTTGAGCTTGTGCCCCTGGCTCAGATCGACCTGCCCCTCCTCGGGAAGCGCATCGATCTTGCGCATCCAGGTGCCCTCCGGGGTCGTCTCGAAGTAGAGGAGGTGGCCGTGCTCCAGATCCGGGGTGATGCGCGAGTAGGGAAAACCCTGGACGTAGGGCCGAAGGTCGATGGAGCGGCCGTTGAACGAGACGGCGTAATCGGTGGGATCGGCGCTTTCGGACCCCTCGGCGCTTTCGGAGTTTTCGGCGCTTTCGGCGTTTTGGGAACCCTCGGTGGGGGCCTCATCGGCAGGGGTGGGGGCCGGGGAGGCGCAGGCGCTCAAGCCGAGGAGCAGGGCGGGGAGAAAGGCGTAACGAAGGGGCGAAACCATCAGGGGACTCTCGATCAAGGGGTGGGGGCAGAGCGCGAAGGGGGGCGCACCGGGCGCCCCCCTTTTCAATCATCAACAACGCATTTAGTAGACGCTCTCCACCGGTTGGGAGCTGTCTTCAAGCTGGGAGGCCCACTCGCGCGCCATTTCCAGCCGGGCTTTGGCCTGGGCGGCGTAGGGGTGGGTGGGCTCGATGCAGCGGTCGGCGCGCTCGCTAAACGTGCCCAGGTAGGCGTCGGCCTTGGCGTGCGCGTCGCTTCCGAGGTTCTCCAGGTTGTAGAAGGCGGCTGCGGCAAGCTCGGTGCGGCAGCGGAAGGTCGGCGCGGTCAGCAGCGTCGCGTCGTTGTCGGCGGTGCGCGCCACCGTCTCGCCAGGGGCGTCCATGGCAATCCGGTAGCTGTGGTAGCCTTCGCCATCATGGGAGGCGAAGGTGATGCGGTCGAAGCTGTTGAGGCCGGCCTGCGCGGGGATCAGCGCGCGGAGCTGGCCGAGCTTGTTGAGGTCCAGCTCAAAGGTGGCCTCGCTGACCGACTGCATTTCGGTGCCCTCGAAGGCTTCCGAGACGGTGGTGCCCAGGGCCAGGCGCAGCTCGATGGCGTCGTCGTCGCGCTCGATGAGCGCGGCGTCCAGGCCGATGGGCAGGGCCATCTGGCCCATGGTCAGAAGCTGCTGGAGCTGCTCGCGCATCCCCGGGGTGTTGTCAAAAACCATGGCCGCGGCCATGCCCACCGGGAGCTGTCCGCCCTGGGGAAGCGCGAAGGCGCGCAGGGTGCCGGCGCGCGCCATCGGCACGGCGGTGTTGGAGAAGGCCGCGGTGGTGATCAGCGCCATCGGGTACTGCGCCAGCGCCGTGAGCATGGGCACCGCGGTCTGGGTCTGGCCCAGGCGAGCGAGCATGTCGTTGGCGGCCAGGTCATTGATGGAGGTCACAGCGGTGTCTTTGCTCTGAAGCTCCCAGAAAGGCGCGATGATCGTCTCGGAGACCGACGCGAGATCGACCGACCAGTCCAGCGCCAGGAAGTGCGAGCCGCCAATCTGCGGGAGCTCCACCGTCGAGCGCGCGGCTTCGCCGACGCGCGCGCCCTGGGAGGTGCGCGTGAGCACGGTGTCCAGGAAGAAGGCGCCCTCGGCGGTGGCGTCGAGGTGAATGGAGATGTCTTCGTTCTCGGCGGCCACCGGGTCGTTGAGCACCGAGGCGGTGGCCAGGCGGCTGAGGTTTTCCATGCGGAAGCGGGCCAGCCCCGGCTCCCCGGAGGTGTGACGCGAGTTGGTGGCCCGGCTCATCGAGGCCTCCAGGATGCCCAGGTGGGTCAGGGCGTCGAAGCGGGTCCAGACCGCAAGCTCGCTGTCGGCCTCCACAAAAGCGTTGTAGGCGGCGGTGGGGCGGAAGGCCGCGGCGGTGGGCAGCGCCAGGTTCTCCAGATCGAGCGCGTTGAGCCAGCTCTGGGCCTGCTCCATGCGCTCGCCCGGGGGAAGGCGAGTGCTGTTCATCATTGCGGCGATCTCCACGCGCAGAAAGCCCGGGCCCTCAAAGCTGCGGGTGGCCAGCGGCGAGCGGGGCTTGTCGGCGTTGAAGTCGGCGACGAGCTGGTCGAACTGCGTGGCCATCAGCGCCGGATCGTCGGTGGGGAGTAGCGCGCGGTAGAGCGCAAAGGTCGGCCACTCCTCATCGCGGGTTGGAAGCCCCAGGCCGGCCGCGTCGAGGAAGTCCTCGTTGCCCATGCGCGAGAGGGTCACGTAGAGGGGGCGCTCGGTGTCGAGCGCGCTCAGATCGACCTGCACGTCGGGCTCGCTCTTAAAGAGCGTGACCGGATCCTCGAGGAGGTTGGCGATGAGCTGCCAGTTTTCATCGGCGCCCATCTCGCGGATCGCCCCGGGAAGATCGCCGCCAAAGTTCACGCGCACCGCCAGCATCGTGTCGTCGGTCTGCAGCAGGTCTTCGGGGTCGGAGAGGGTGATGGGCTGGTTCTGGGCGGCCTCATCCTGAGCCTCTGGCGAGGATTTGCAGGCGCTAAGCCCCAGGCTCAACGCCGCGCTGATAACGAGCGCGGTGCCGAGCTGGCGAGTGGTGCGGTGGGAAGTGGAGATTCTCATCATCATCCTTTGTGCAGAGGTCGAGAGCCTGAGCCGGGGTGCCCGGCGGCACCCCTCAGGTAGAGGACGCGCCAGGCCGGCGGTGCATTCAGCGGTCAAAAAGCAGGCGCAGGGCTAGCACAGGCGGCGAAAAAGGGCCAGCGCGGGCACCGATGGCAAAGGGGGAAAGCGGGCCGGATCAGTACATCGGGTCGGGGTCGTGATCCTCAAGCTCGGCAGCCCACTCGCGCGCCATGTTTAGCCGCGCTTCGATCTCGGAGGCGTAAGGGGCGTCGGGGTCGATGCAGCGCTCGGCGCGCTGGTTGAAGGTCTCCAGGTAACGCTCGACTTTGGCCGGGCCGTCGACGCTTAAGTCGTGGAGGTGGGTGAAGGCTGCGGCCGCAAGCTCGGTGCGGCAGCGGGAGGTGGGGGTGGGGAGCAGCGGCACGTCGCTGGCGTAGTCCGCAGCGACAAGGTCGCCCGGGGCGTTGAGTGCCAGCCGAAGGCTCCAGGCGTCGGCGTCGGTACGGGTGGTCAGGTCAATCCTGTTAAAGATGTCAAAAAGGCCGCGAGGCGCGAACCCGCGCAGCTCGCCGAGGTGTTCGGCCTCAAAGGCAACGTGCGTCCCGGTACGCGTATCGACGCCGTTGACTCGCGTCTCGAGGGGCTCGCCAAGGCTCAGGCGCACCTCGATATGCTCGGTCACGTCTCGGATCTCGGCGTCGAGAAGGAATATGTTCTGGCTCTGCAATACCTCCAGTGTCTGCTCGATGGCTGCGCGCATCTCGGGCGTGTTCTCGAAGGTCAGAAGGGCGGAGGCGCCCACCGGAAGCGGATGCGCCTCCGGGAGATGGTAGGCGCGCAGTGAGAGCGCTTCAGGCAGCGGTGACGTCATGGCGGCGCTTACCAGCTCGCGGATGCGATGCACCGAGGCCATGGGGTGTTGGCCCGCGGCCAGCAGCCCCAGAAGAAGCACTTCGCCTTTGGTCATCGGCAGGGTGTCGGGTCTGGCGAGCGCGGCGTCGGTGTCGTTTTGACGGCCGATGATGTCGTTGAGCGTCCAAAACATCTTCAGGTCACGATCTTCGGGAGAGACACCAAGGAGAGAGGCGTCGATATGCAAAAAGGGTGTGATGCCGAGCGGCCCAAGCGCTTGGCCGGGGGAAAGGTCGTCGCGCAAGCGGACGCCTGCTGCGGTGGGCGTGGTGACAATGTCGAAGAGGATCGCGCCTTCTTCGGTGGCGCTCAAAAGGAGCGCGATGTCTTCGTTTTCCGCGACGAGGGGATCGTTGATGACGGAGGGAAAGGCCAGGCGTCGGAGTGTCTCCAGACGGTGTTTCGGTGTCATCGTGCGAACATTGGTCTGGCGCGCGATGAGAAAGGCGTTGTTGAGGCTGGCGAGCCTGGCGAGGGCGTCGAAACGGGTCCAGAGCGCCATCTCACTGGTGCCCTTTGTGTAGGCATTATAAGCGGCGGTGGGGCGGTAGGCGGCGACCGAGGGGGCCGGGAGGTTCGCCAGGTCCAGTGCGTCGATCCAGGCTTGAGCCCGGCTGTGACGCTCCTGCTTGGGGAGGTGTTGGGTGGTGATGGGAAGGGCGACCTCCACGCGCAGAAACCCCGGGCCCTCAAAGGAGCGCAGCACCACGGCGTCGTCGGGAGTCGCGGCGAGCTCGGGGGCGTAGTGGGAGTCGATCTGGGAGGCCAGCGTTGCGGGGTCGTCTGTCGGGAGCAACCACCGGGTCAGGATGAACGTGGGCCACTCGTCATCGCGCAGGGGAAGACCCAGGGAGGCGGCCTGCAAAAAGCGCTCGTTGCCCAGGCTGGATACGTTGAAGAACAGCGGGCGGCTTTGATCGAGCGCGCTGAGCGAGCCATCGGGTAAGTCCAGCAGGACGTCGACAGGGTCGTTGAGCGCCTCAGCAGCGACGGCCAGCATAAAATGGAAGGAGATCTGGCGAATCGCGTCGGGGAGCTCGCCGCCAAAACGCACGCGGTAGGAGAGGAGGGTGTCTTCGGTCTGCAAAAGATCTTCGGGGCCGGTGACGGTGATGGGTTTGGACTGCGACTCCGCGGGGCTGGTGGAGGTGGATTTGCAGGCCAGTAGCGCCGGGCTGAGTGTCAGCGTCAGGATGAGCGCGAAGAACGCCTTGCGAGCACCAGGGGTAGGTAACGACATGACCACCATCCTTCATAGAAATGTTGACGACGGGCAGAGAGCTACCAGACACAGGCCCGATGGGCCAGCGCTGGCGGGTGTGCAGCCCCCCTTTGATTGCGTTTTCTCAGCCTACTTTCGCAAACGTGAGCACGTGCTGGGGCGGGGTCTCGAGCTCTTCGTCGAGCGCCTCATCAAAACCCTCGCGCTGGCCGACGAAGTCGAGGCCGGCCTGTTGGGCCGCCTCGATGATGGTGTCGAGGGGCCAGTAGCGGTGCGCGATGGTGATGGGCACGCCGGCCTCGGGGTCTTCGCCCTCCTCGTCGTCGCGCACGTAGCGGAAGGTCACCTCGAAGGTGCGCTCGTGGGCGTCCCACCAGGAGCCCTCCCAGATGGTGTAAATCACCCCGTCCACATCCAACTCGGTGGTGGGGGCGGAGGGGTCGTCGACGATGACGTTTTGGGGGATGTCCATCTCGGCGGCGTCTTCGTCGAGGCCCTCGGTGGGGTAGATGTCCAGGTGAAAGAGGCCGCCGGGGCGGAGCGCGCCGGCCACAGCCTCAAAGGTCGCCCGGAGCGCGGGGGTGTCGGGCAGGCAGTAGAGGCCGTTGTAGGCCAGGATGACGTGCTCAAACTCGCCATCGGCCGGGAGATCTCGGAGGTCGCGCGCCAGCAGCTCGGTGTGGGGGAGGTTGCGGGCGGCGGCCAGCTTGAGGAGCTCGGCATCCTGGTCGAGACCGACCAGGCGCTCCACACCGGGCTTTAAAGCTTCGAGCAGGCGGCCGTGGCCGCAGCCCAGCTCAAGGACGCTCGCAGCGCCGGCGGTGCGGGAGGCGTAGTAGGCAAGGTCGCCCGGAGTGCCGGTGTGGGTGGCGGCGTAGAGGCGAGCCTGCAGGGGGGTGAAGTTCATGGGGTGAGTTCCATGGGTTTGGGGCGCAGTCCGGGAACCCCGCGGGTAAGGAGCAGCGCCAGGGTGGCGAGCACGGTCAGGGTGAGGATGGCGTTGGAGTAGATGGCGCCGGGCCCTAAGTCAAAGCCCAGCCAGCTCGACGCGCCTTTGGCCTGAAGCTCCACCGCCGTCACGCTCAGCGCCACGCCGAAGGCGCCGCCCAGAAAGAAGATCATCATGAAGATGCCCATGCCGCTGCCGGTGAGGCTCGGCGGCAGGATCTGGCTTGTGGCGCTGACGATCGGGCTCTGGATCAGCGCAAAGCCCAGGCCGTAGAGCCCCATGCCCAGACCCACACCCACCTCCCAGCCGCCGGCGTAATAGGCGGTGATGAGGTTGCCGGCGATGATGAGCACCATGCCGATGGTGATGGGCTGGCGGGCGCCGACGCGATCGGCGTAGCGCCCGGTAAATGGCGAGATCATGGCGATGAGCAGTGCGCCCGGAAGCAGCACCAGACCCACGACCATCGGGGCCACGTGGTTGACCTCGATCAAAAAGATCGGGACGAGCACGATCGTGCCGAAGCGGGTGGCGTTGGTCAGAAAGGCCACCGCGCTGTTGGCCAGGTAGCGGCGATCTTTAAAGACCTCGGGCTGCGCAAAGGGCTCGTCGATGCGGTGGATGCGGCGCCAGAAGATCAAAAGCAGCACCAGCCCCAGCACCAGCAGTCCGAAGAAGACGGGCCCAAATCCGCGCTGCTCGATGATGGTGAAGGCGTAGAGCCAGGCGCTCACGCCCAGGCTAAGGAGCAGCGCGCCCGGGGTGTCGAAGCTGTCGCCAAAGCGCTTGTCGAGCGATTCGGGCAGAAGGCGAAAGGCCACCGGAGCGGCGAAGGTCACAAGGCCGGTCACCCCGTAGACGAGGCGCCAGCCGCCCAGCTCCACGAGGATGCCGCCTAAGAAGGGGCCGACCGAGGCGGCCAGCCCCACCGCGCCGAGCACAAGGCCCATGGCGCCGCCGCGGCGGTGGGGGGCAAAGACCCGGGCGATGATCATGGTGCCCAGCGCCGGGAGCGCGGCGCTGCCGGCGCCCTGCAAAAAGCGCAAAAAGATCATGATCTCGATCGATGGCGAAGCCGCCAGCATCAACGAGGTCGCGCCCAGCGCCAGGATGCCCGCGCAGTAGAGCCGGCGAAGGCCCACCAGATCGGCCAGGCGGCCGTGGATGGCGCTAAAGATGCCGAAGGTCAGCGAGAAGCCGGTGACCACCCACCCGTACACACCCTCGGAGACACCAAAGTCGCGGCCGATAAAGGGCAGCGCCACGTTGACCATGTTGCCGTTGACCACGGCAAAGAAGACCACCGAGCTCAAGAGCGCGAGTACGATGGTGGCGGTGCGGGCGTCGGCGTAGTCGTGAAGAGGCGGGGCGGGTTGGGGCTCTGCGTTACGCGGCGCGTGGGGGGGATGGTGGGCCATGGTGGAGCGCTCGAAGGAGGGAATGACCCGAAAGGGGGGGCGGGTCGGGGGCCAGAGGAGGCCATCGCAGCATCGCTGCGCAGTGTCAATTCAAAAGGTTGGACTCGCCAGGCCGCGGCGCGCTGCGAGCTCAGAGGCAGCCGGCTTGCAAGGGGGCAAGCTCCAGATGGCAGCGCGCGCAGGGGGCCGGGTTGGCCTCAAGCCAGGAGCGGCACTCGAAACGAAACTCGGGAGGGTGGGGGGAGATTCCCGTATGGCAACTCACACAATCCTGCTCGCTGTGGCAGGACGCACACTCAAAGATGTCGCGTCGGGCCATGACCCCGTGGTTGTTGGGGGTGGCGGCGTCGAGCCAGCCGGGCGGGTGCATCCTAAAGTTCGCCGGGGGCTGAAGATCGAAGGGGGCGTCGGGGCTGACCTGCGACTCCAGATGGCAGCTCGTGCAGAAGGTCTGGGCCTGGTGGCAGGTGGCGCAGTCCTGGATGCCCTGGCGAGCCTCCAGGCTGTGGAGTGCGACGTAGTTTGGCGGGTGGATGAGCGAGCTCTCGGCCAGGGTGTCGACGTGGCAGGTGATGCAGTCGGCCTCCAGGTGGCAGCTCATACACTCGGGGCTCTGCGTGCGGGCCTGAACGCCGTGGCGCGAAAGCCAGTCTGCGGTGTGATCGTCGGGCATCAGCGTGCCGGTCAGGCGGCTTAAGCCCGGCGGGTGGTCTGCGGGCAGGGCGGAGCGGTAGCTCGGCGGGTTCTGCAGCGGAGGCAGCGTCCCCGCTGGCGAGGCCGGGCCCTGGCAGGCGCTGATGGCCAGGATGCTCGCGAGCACGAAGGCCGAGAGCGCCGCATAGAATAAGCCTGTGCGCGGGGTGGGCTTCGGGGCATTGAGACCGGTTGGTAGTCGCCAAAACATCATGGCCACAGCTCCAGGGTGAGGTTGGCGTAGAGCAGGGCGTGGGAGGGAAGGGCGCTTCCCTGGCGGTGTTCGGCCAGCAGCGAGAGGCGCGCGAGCGCGCCAAGCCCCACCTCCGCGCCCAGGCTGGTGCTCAGCGCGAGTTTGCCCTCTTCGCCGGGGTCGACCGCGCTGCCCGAGGCCCCGGTGGTGTAAAGCGTGAGGTGGCGCGCTGTGAGCCAGAGGCGGCGCGGGGTGGCGGCTACGCGCAACGAGGCGTCGACGAGGAGCTGGTCGCCGGTGGGCGCGCCCTCGCTGTGGGTCTGGTAGCTGACCTGCGCGCCAAGGCGCGCGTCGCGATCAAAGAGGCGGAGGCGCGTGTGCGCGCCCAGCGCCGCGCCTGGCGAGACGTGGTCGGGGAGGCTCAAGAGGTCGCCGGCGTCGCGGTAGGCCCGCGCCCAGGCGCGCACCTCCAGCGAGGTCTGCGCCGCCGGAAGCGCGCGCTGCACCGTCATATACGCGCTCTGGCGCGGCGAGGCCCCGAAGAGGTTGAAGATCGAGGCGGCGTCGAAGATGGGGAGGCGGTGGTCGAGGCCGAGCGAAAAGGTGGTGGTTTTGCCGGCGGCCACCGACCCCTGCATCAGCGCGCGATCAAAGGCCCGGGCCGGGCCGTGAAAGGTCAGGAGGGTGCTGAGGTTGAGCGCGCGCGCCGGTTTGATAAAGGCGCTCATGCCGAAGCGGTGTTCGATCTGCCGGGCGTCGGGAGATCCCCAGCCCTCGGGCGCCGCGCTCTTTCGGGAGGTTCGGGATGCGGCGAGCTCCACGCGGTGGTGGCGGCGGTGGCGCAGGCCCACGGCCGCGCCCATGAGCGTGGCCTGCGCACGCGAGACGTAAGGATCGTTAAGCGGCACGCCCTGCACATCGAAGGTGGCCGGGTCGAATGGACCCAGGCGGTGGTCGACCTTACGGCCCGCCCAGGCGCGCAGGGTCTGGCGGGTGGGGCCCTCGCCAAGCTCAACTTCGGCGCTGAGCCCGTCGAGGTCGACCACGCCCAGCGCCGAGCCGGCCCAGTGGCGGCCGGCGCGAAGCTGCAGCGCCTCAAAGGGGCGCCAGTCCACGTAGGCCAGATCCAGGGTCAGGTCGTTGAAGCGGTCCAGCGCGCGTGGATCGTCGCGCAGCGCGGGCGCGAGCGCCGCGTCGCTAAAATATCGAAAGCTCAGCCGGGCGTTGAGCCGGCCGCTGCGGTCGCCCATCAGGTCGTGGGCGCTTAAGTGCAGGGCCTGGGTCCAGGTGCGGGAGGCCTCCCAGCGGCGGTCGGCGCGCAGGTGCTGGGTGGCGCGGGCGCGCGACTGGGTGCGCACCTGGTAGGTGGTGGCGTGGGCGTCGGCGGGCGCAGTGAGGATGTGGACGCCGGCGGTCGCCAGAAGTGTGGCGATCCAGAGCAGCGTGTGGGTCGCTCGGAGTGGGGCGGTGGTCGGCCAGCGCCATCGAAGTTGTCGACCTGGCACCACGGCGGGCTCTCGACGACAGGGGGGAAGGGCAAAAATCAACACTTCGGGGTGTAGTGAATCGGGGCGCGCTGTGCAATTACTTCAAGGGTATGAAATTTTTTCATAGTATGAAGGGAGGTCCGGATGCGAAGCTGCCGAGGACCGAGCCCGGGATCGCCGCCTGCGCGAGCCACCGATCGGCAGGAGGGCGCCGGCGGTGGGGGAGACTTCCGCGCGTGGTACGAATCTTGCGACCTCCTAAAGCTGTGCTAGAGCTGCCACCGCGATGTTTGACGTGATGCAACGATGAGAGAAGCCATGCCGAAGAGAACACACACCAGATGTCCGCGCAAAGCGCAGGGCTTTACGCTGGTGGAGCTCATGATCGTGGTCGTGATCGTCGGAATGCTCGCCGCGCTGGTGACGCCGACGGTCTCACGCACGATTAAAGAGAACAGCACGCGGGGGCTTAACCGCCAGATTGTGCAGGCCTTTCAGGAGGCCCGGGCCTACGCGATGGGCCGCGGCGAGGTGGTCTTTGTGGCGGTGGAGCGCGGCGGAGGGCCGGGAAGGGTGCAGTTTTTCCGCTCCGAAAACCGCTCACTGACCTGCGCCGAGGGCGTGGTCACCGCGCCCGGTGCTGGCGAGGCGCTCATCGAGATCGACATGAACGCCACCGGGCTGGAGCACGCCATCCTGGGTGCCGACCCGTCCACCGAGGGCACCATCGCCAGGCCGCTGTGCATCTCGCCGGCCGGCCGCGTGCTCGACCGTGACGGGCGTACGCTGAGCAGCGAAGGCGCCTGCCCCGGCTACAACTTCCGCTTCTGGATGGCCAACCCCACTCAGCCCCTGGACGCCGGGGTGAGCGACTGCCCCTCGATGGGCGCCGGCGAAGACGAGCTCTTTGAGTTAAGCGTGCAGCGCCAGCTGGCGAGCTTTTATATGATTCATATTCCCTTCAACGGTCAGGCGCGGGTGATCCAATGATCAAGCTGAGCACAACGAGCGCATCGCCGCGTGGCTTCTCGCTGATCGAGCTCCTGATCGCGATGGTGCTGATGTCGGTGGGAGTGATGGCGACGATCGCCATGCAGTTTATCTCGCTGGGCGGCTACACCGCCTCGCGGGAGGTCACCGGCGCCACCGAGATGGCCCGTCAGGTCGAGGCGCGCCTGCGCGCCGAGGCGATGGCGTGGAACGGCGCGATGGCACCCTCCACCGTCGATGAGGTCTATAACGACGGGCGCGGCTCGGCTTTTCTGGCCGACATCGCCAACGCCGGCGGCGGCTGGGTGCGCCTCTACGACCAGCCTGTCAACCAGCGGATGCGCCCCGATGACGGCGCGGCGCGATTCTGTGTGTTCGGCTCCGCCGAGCAACTTCAGGAAGGCGGCATCGCCCAGCCCTACCTCCAGGTCCGCCTGGCGATCGTCTACCCGGGAGCCAACGGCGCGTTTCCCGGTCAGGACGGCGGCAACCTCAACGGGCGCTGCGATGCGATCGACGCCGGCTTGCTGATCCCGGGCGACGAAGATCTGAAGCTGGAACTCGAAGGCCTGCGCGCGAGCTACTTCGCCAGCGCCATCCGCCCGCGTTGAACCCGATGATGACGCCACATCGACGACTGCGATGTAAGGACACGATGATGAGACACTCCCACCCCCACCGCCTGACCCTGAGCCGCCTGGCCGGTCGTGGCTTCACGCTTGTGGAGCTGATGATCGCCATGACGCTTGTGGGCGGGCTGGTGGCGATGATCTACGGGATGTTCGCCCGCACCTCCGACGCGCTGATCGACGTCGACGCGATGGCCGGCGCCACCGATGAGGCGCGCTTTGCGCTGGAGATGGTGCGTAACGAGCTGCAGTCTGCCGGCAGTCAGGCCACGCCCAACGCGACGGTCGACCCCTGGGTGCGGCCCAACGATTCCCCGATGTTCGGCCTGATCCCATATGAGGGCTGGCAGAACAGCCGGGAGATCTACCAGGGCAACGCCACCCTGCAGGCCATCGCCGCGCGCAACCCGCAGTCGGCGTTCAGCGGCGTGGTGGTGGTCGGCGCCTACGACTTTCCCCAGAGCTTTCTCATCAGCGAGGTGCGCCCGGACGGCGGCCGCGTGGAAAACGTCGAGCGTGGCATGGGGCGGCTCACTCGCATCGATCCTTTTGATGTCTCGGCCGACAGCGCCGTGATCGCCGATGACACCGACCCTCGAGCTCTGGCGCTGACCGAGGCGGCCAGCGCCCGTGGCCTGCGCATCAGTGACCGCCAGGGCTACATGCAATTTGTGCCGGTGCGCCAGGCCAGCATCTCCTCCGGCGCGCTGGAGCTGACCACCGCCGCCATCACCTTCCGCGGCGAAGGGCGCATGACGGGGCTGGAGAGCATCGACGGTGCAGAGAACGATTATGACGCGGCGTTTCTCGACGCGTTCTGGTTTCGCGTACGCGTCGACCCCTTTGATCCGACCAACCTGCAGCTGGTGCGTCACCGCCTCAACTTCGGCCCGCTCATGGCGCTGAACTCGCCGACCCAGACCCAGCTCGAAGGGGTGATCGTGGGCGTCGACGATGCCGAGCGCGAGGCCAACACGCTGGTGATCGCCAACCATGTGGTCGACTTTAGGGTGTGGTTCGACTGTGCCAACGCGTTCGGGGCGCTGGAGCCGACGCCGCTGGCCTCGGAGTGGGAGCCTGCGACCGGCGCCTGTTTGACGCCGCCGGCGATGGGCTCTCAGCCGCATCAGGCGCGCGTGGCGCACCTTCGCCTCTCAATGCGCTCGGAGAACGAGCGCACCAACCGCCCGCATTTTGAGGTCGCCGGCGACGCCGACTGGCTGGGCTTCCAGGAGGTCGAAGGCACCATGCAGACCTACGATGTAGACCCGCGCAACCCCGGGGCAGCCTCGGTGGTGACGGTGCAGTCCAGTGTCGATCTTGCCAACTTCCGTATGCGAGGGCTCTGATGCGACTTCAAGCCAACAATCAACGCGGCGCAGCCCTGGTGGTGGTGCTTCTGGTCATTCTGGTGCTCACCGGCCTGGGAATGGTCGCGCTGGATTCGACCACCGAGGGGGTCTGGCTCTCGGCCAGCCACCGCAGCCGCGCCCAGGCCACTGTCTTCAGTGACGCGGTGGTGCAGTTCGGGCTCTACCGCGCCGGCGCCCGCGCGCCCTCTTACTCCGAGATGCTCAAGGCCCGCGCCGAGGCCGACCTGAGCAGCCTGGGCTCGGAGGACGAGCGTGTCGGGGCGATTCGCCGCGGCGGCTACCAGATATTCAGCCCCGAGGAGAACCCCGGCGGCGGGCAGGCCACGCTTCGCGGGGTGCTGCCCGACGGCAAACTCATCGACTCCGCCTCGACCGGATCGCTGGAGAACGACAGCACCAACCCGGTGAGTTTTCGCTTTATTGTGCGCGATCCCCTCGATGGTCCGCCGGCGCCGGGTTACTCCGGAGAGTTTTGCTTTAAGAAAGTGACGATCGCCTCCGAGGCGATCTTAGGTGATGTGCCCGAGGCCGACACCGACCGCCGGCGCCAGCGCGCGCTCGGCAGGCACAGCACCGAGGCGATGATTGGCCCGATTGATTGTGGTTCGCGCTAACGATTCTTGCCCCTGCGCCCGCGCGTGATGGCGAGTGGATTCGACAATAAAAGCTGCTCGGGGCCCGCAAGGCCCCACAGGCTGAGGTGATGACAATGAACACGAAACGACAACTTCTGGTCAGCGGGCTGGGTCTGGTGATGATCGCCGGCGCCGGCCTGCTGCTCACAAGCTCGCCGCGCGCGGTGCATAGCCAGAGTCCGGTGGAGCTGGGCATCGCCCAGTCACCGGTGGTCACCATCGTGATGGACACCTCCGCCAGCATGCAGTGGACCGAGGAGGGCGAGGGCCGCTACCCGCGGATGAGCATGCCCTCCGGCGATCGCCCCTCCGGTGCGCACAGCGACACCTGGGTGCCGGGCACCCCGCTCAACCTCCCCGGATCGGCGCGTGTGGACGGCTCTCCGGTCAGCGGCACACCCACCACCACGATGGGCCCGTGCATGGTCTGGCACCCCTTCGACGGTGGGGGCAGCGGCCATAAGTGCAACGACTATGTGCGTCCGCCGGCCTGCGGCGATTTCTCGGATTGTGAGGGCTTTGAGAGCGGTAAGGTCACCGACTGGCAGGAAGACGCCCTCGAAGACATGGTCGCCAACCCGAATATGCGCCTGACCGACAGCAACAAACCCCGCCACATCCAGATCAAAGAGATCCTCACCGGCGATATGTACCTGCGCCGGGGATCGGAAGAGCGTGTGGGGCCGGGCTGCTGGTTTGTGCCGCGCTTCCGCGGCGCCTCTCGCGAAGAACAGGTCTGCTGCGGGAGCTTCGACCAGAACAGCTGGTCCTGCAACAACACCGGCGACAGGTTTGAGGGGCTTATCGATCACGATGATCCCCGCCCCCACTATCAGGAAGTCTACAACGAGCAGGAGTCCAACGGTCTGCTCGACGCGATGGGCCGTACCACGATCTTCTCGGTGGCGATGTTCGACGGCTACCGCTTCAACGGTACGTCTTCGGGCGGGTGGGACTACCCGATGAACGACATCGTCACCAATGAGGGGAGCAACGTCGGCGACGGCATCGAGAATCTCGGCTGCTCCAGCCCCCCCTGCTACAACCTGGGGCTCTTCCGCTTCATCGGGCCCACGCGCCTGGCGCTGGGGGCCGACGAGATGGACAACACCTCGGCCTACGTGCAGGAGGCCATCCTCAACGCCGGCCACATCAGTACGCGTAAGGCGTACCTCTCTGGCAGTGTCGATAATGATGGAGGCAAGAAGAAGCGCCCCAAGGGCGCTCAGGGCAACTGGGAGATCCCCATCTTCGACTACCCGCTCAACAGGCAGCCCATCAGCATGGCCAGCCCCTTTGCGGCGGTCTTCCACGACCTCAAGCATTTCTACAGCTACGGGCAGTCCAGCCACGGACCTTTCGAAAATTCCAATACTCCCAGCCCGCTCAACCCCTTCGTCGATGATCGCTACGCGGCCTGTCGCCCCCGCCACGTCGTCTTCTTCACTGACGGCTTCCCCGAGCCGGAAGCTCCCGGTGGTGCGGGTAACGGCATCGGCAGCGAGAGCCTCAACCCGGCCTTCGGTTACGACCCGGCCAAGTACGAGTACGACGTCACTGAGACCGCCATCCTCGACATGATCACCCAGTCCGAGAGTGAGATGCGGGCGGCTAACGACGGTCAGGCGATCGAGGAGCGCTATGCGCCCCGCGTGCACGTGCTGGCGGTCAACCTGGAAGAGGACAGCGAGCGGCGTAAAAACGCCATCAAGAAAGTGGCGACGATGGCCATGCGCGGGGGCACCTGCGCCCAGTATTACCTGCCGCCGGAGATGATTCCGCTGGGCTCGCAGAGCGGCGTGCGCGACAGCGCCGGCAACCGCCCGGCGGGCACCTGCGATCCGGAAGATTTGAGCCAGCCCTGCCTTGTGCCTCAAGAGATGGGCTTTACCTTCCAGCCCCCCGACGGCAGCGCGCCTTTCACCTGCGATCACCCCGCGCTGATCCTCAACAACAACAGCAAAGCCTCCCTGGTGAGCGCATTCCAGCTGATCTTCAACGAGATCGCCGGCTCCTCCGGCCTGGCCGCGCGCACTCGCCCCTCCATCACCAGCTACCTGGACACCGATAGCGAGCAGGGTCAGTACCGCCTATTCTCCGGGATGCAGATCCAGGGCGATAACGTCTTCTGGAAGGGCGTGCTCAACCGCAAGCTCTACGCCTGTGACGGTAGCGAGTCGCTGGTCACCGATGCAGGCACGCTCGACGGGTTGCACGAAGATGTGAACCGGCTGCGTAAGGCCATCGGCGACCCGCTCGATGAGCCGGTGGTGCGGACCGACGTGGAGACCGACCGCCGCCGTGTGTTCACCTCTTTCCCGGCATTCTTGCTCAGCCCGGGTGTGGAAGAGGTCAGCGGTACGGGGCCTGTGCCGGGCTTCTTCCCGATGACCTACGCGCTCAGCCAGGTGCCCACCACCGAAGATGAGTTCGGGGGGACCGGGCTTCTGGCGGCCTCCAACACCGGGCGTGTGGTTGGAACGCGGGTGCGCTTTGAGCACGGCAACCTCCTCAGCGCGTTTGAAGAGGCGACGCAGACCGCCGACGCTTTCTACAACTACTGGGGCGTGCAAGATGATCCGGAGACCGGGGTGACTCGTGAGACGATCATGAACGGGCTGGTCGACGAGTACCGCGGTCGCATCGGGCCGAAGGCCGACCGCGTGCTCGGCGCGATCTACAACTCCAACCCGATCACGGTGGGCCCCCCCGATCTCGATCTTCCCAACGACGGCTACCGCGCCTTCCGCCAGCAGTACGCCGAGCGGCGCACGATGCTCTACGTAAGCACCCTCGATGGGCAGCTGCACGCCATCTACACCGGTGAAGATGAGGTTAAAGGACGCGATCTTCCCGCCTCGCTCTCCACCACCGTCACCGAGCGCGACAACGTGGCTGCTGCAGACCAGCGCGAGGCCTGGGCCTATGTGCCCTTCAGCCTGCACCGCAAGCTGCAGCCCAACCGTCAGCGCGCCGCCCAGCTGATGGATGGCAGCCCGGTGGTCGGCGACATTCGCCTCTGCCACGCCAACCCGGCGCTTAACACCAACCGCCAGGCCTGTGGCGCGTGGACCGGGCAGGTGCCCAAGGCCGCCCAGTGGCGCACCGTGCTCCTGCAGGGCATGGGCGGCGTGGGCGAGGGCTACTTCGCCCTCGATGTCACCCGCACCGGCTCCGGCACCGAGATGCCTGACCCCATCGTGCTCTGGGAGTTCTCCCGTGAATGGGAAGAGCATCAACTCAAAAAGCTCGACACCTGGCGCTACGCCCCCGAAGACATCACCGCCTACGACACCGAACTCGACACCTGCCGCACCGCGCTCGAAGACAGCGTTGTGGGCTCGGTGCTCTGCGGGATCTTCGGCTGCGATGACGGGGACGAAGATGACACCCCCAGCCCCTGGGAGCTCGGCTTCCTGGGCACCTCGGTGAGCGACCCGGCGATGGGCATGGCGGCGATGCGCCTGGGCGACGGCGCCACCGCCGCGCTGCAGCGCCCGATCGCCGTCTTCGGCGCAGGCCTGGCCCCGGATCGCCCCGAGGCGCCGCTCTCCTGCGTGGAAGACATCACCGGCCGCGCCATCTACATCGTGGATCTGCAGACCGGCACGATCATCCGCCGCTTCGTCGAATACCGCACCGAAGACGGGGATATGCAGCGCTTCCCCAGCCAGATGATCGGCTCCCCGGCCCTCTACAGCGACTCTCCCGGTGAGGTTGCCACCCGCGGCTTCATCGGCGACGCCAACGGCCGGATGTTCCGCATCGACATGACCCGCCCCGACCCGCGCGACTGGGAAGTGCAGCTCTTCTTTGACCCGGCCGAGCAGGACTCCCCCTGGATGATCGATCTCAACGCCGAGTACGGCACTGACGTCTTCGGGCCGGCGGCTTACCGCCCGGCGCTCTACATGAATGAGAACCGCAACCTGGTGGTCGTCTACGGCCTGGGCACCCCCGGTGAGACCAGCGAGACCAACACGGTGCAGGCGGTGATCGCGATCGAAGAAGACTTCAAGGTCGTCGAGGTTACCACCGGCGGCGTGCAGCAGACCGTCGACGACATCGTGCCCACACCGCTGTGGCGCTACTTCCTGGAGCCCCGCGAGCGGCTCACCGGTGAGCCGGTGGTCTTTGACGGCGATGTCTTCTTTACGGCCTATGTCGAGGAGGAGGCGGCATGTCTCGCAGGCACCTCGCGCATCTACCGTCTGGAGGGGACGCCCTACGACTACGAGTCCGGCCCGGTCGATGTGGAGGCCAAGGGCGCCTGGACCGAATACGCCGACGGCGGCTCGGGTTCGCTCGACCCCTCGCTCTTTTTGCTCGACACCGGCGATAGCGACGGCGTCCCCCGCTGGTTTGGACCGGCGCAGCCCGCGCTGATTCGGGGCCTCTCCATCACCCTGGGCCCGGTCTGCAACGACGTCATTGATGATGAGGCGCTGGGACAGACGGTGAGTGAGAAGCAGGCCAAGAAGCCGCAGCTGACCTTCACCTCGGTGGGGAACGACAGCAACGGCAACCCGACAACCGGTAACGGTGCGACCAACACCGGCGGCATCGGCGGGTTTAATATCGAGCTTGAGCCGCCGGCGACGCGCTCGGTGCCCTTGAGCTGGACGATCGTGGGGAACTGATGCGACTGCACCTGAGACGACTTCTCATCGCATGTATGTTTCTCCTTGTCGCGGCGGCCTGCCGCGACGAGGAGAAGCAGACCCCCGGCGAGGAGCGCGAGCAGAAGACTTCGCGCGCCTCCGAATCGAAGGTGGAGGCCGAGCCTCGCGAGGTCTTTGGACTTCCGCTGCCTCCGGACTACACCGACCGGCTGGAGATCTCCGAGACGTTGGTCACCGTGCATACGCGCATGACCGTCGAGGAACTCAGCGCGTTTTTCCGCTCGCGCCTGGTCGACTACGAGTACGTCGAGATGTCGGGCAGGGTGCGGGTGTTGCCGCTTCGCCCGCACTCGCCATCGCTGGAGTTCTACACGATCGCCGGCCGCCACGGGCAGCTCGTGATCGACTACCAAGCCGCCCCGGATCTGGCGGCCCGCGAGATCGCCCGGGCGCAAACCCTGGAGGCGATGGCCGAGAAGGACGACGATCTGGCCCGCGCCCTGGAGCACGCCCGCAACAACCCCACGACCAACCGCGGTGAGCGCGCGCCCTGGTTGAGCGCGATGCGCGGCAAGCCCGTGGAGCTGCGCACCTCTGATGGCGAACTCCTGGCCCCGGGCGCGGTCTGGGGAGAGCCCTACACCCCGCCGGCCGGCTCGCCACTCTACGGTGAGCAGAACCGCGAGAACTTCGGCCGACCCTTCGGCGATTGGCGCATGCACTGAGCGCCGGCTCCCTCTATACTCCCCGAACGTCAAAGGTACCGAAGGCCGCAGCTTAACCATCGCCGCGGCCGCGACCGTTGGCCGCGCAGGCCGCGGCCGGGGAGTGAGTCTATGAGATGTGCTGTGCTCGGAGCCCTCGCGCTCCTGATGACGATGATGGTGGGGGCAGGCACCGCTGCGGCCCAGCCGGTCGAGGCGGTGGTCTTTGAGCTTGAAGGCGCCGGCGTCGATCCGGCGCTCTTGAGCAACCTGAGCGCGGTGCTGCGAAACCAGGCCTTGCAGGTCGGGGCCTTTGAGGTGGTCAACGCCACCCCTTTGCAGCGCGAGGAGACCGCGGTGGTGCTGGGCTGTGAGCCCGATGCGCGGACGTGTCTGGAGCAGATGGCCGAGTTTAACGATGCCCGGGTGCTGATCTCGGGCGATGTGCGCCGTCGCGACGGCGGGCTTGTGGTCAGCGTGGCGATCTTTGATCGCCTCCGCAGCGGCGTCGCGATGGAGGTGCAACGCGAGCTTAGCGGCGACGACCCGGTGCTCGCGTTTCGGCGAGAAATCGAAGGGGTTTTTGGCGAAATCGCCGCTGAGATGACGACACACCTGGAGGTTCGCGCGCCCGGGGAGGGCGACGCCATTCGCATCGACGGCGTGATCGTGGGGCATGGCCAGGTCACCCGCCAGGGGCTCCCCGAGGGGCGCTACCGGGTGGAGGTTGAGCGCGCCGGCGCCCGGCCCTATGTCGAAGAAGTTGCGCTGGGCGTGGGCGATCCGGTGATCATCGAGGTGAGCGCGGCTCCTGCGGTGGCGGCCTCCACCGAGCAGCGGGCCGCGGCGACGTCGCCCTCGGTGCAGCCGCAGCTCGGTGGTGCGGGTCCGGTTGCCGAGGAGCGGCCGGAGCGCGGGGTGGCGGCCATCGCGCCGCCGATCGCCCCCCGCAAGCGCTCGCGCCTGGGCGCCTACTCCTCACTGGGCGTGGGAGTGGTGGCGCTGGGCGGCGCCGGCGCGATGGTCGTGTCGATGCGCGGCATCGAGGACGACATCGCCACCGAGAACGCTGCCGGCACCATGACCCCCTCCCGCTACGAGGAGCTTATCGGCCGTGGCGAGAGCTATGAGAGCGCGCAGTGGGTGCTGCTGGGCGTGGGGGCGGGGGCCAGCGCGCTGGGCCTTGGCTGGCTTATTGTCTCATCGGCGCGCGGCGACGATGAGCCCGCGCTGGCGTTGGGCGTGGGGCCGGCCTCAATGTGCGTGCGTGGTCGTTTCTAAGTGTTTGTAAAAGTTCGGCTTTTGGGTGGTGTGGGGCGTGTGCAAGGGCGCAGCGGGCGCTGAGGTGCAAACGACCCTCTCAAAAGATGCAGGCCGGGCGTGGGGCGTTGCGAGTTACCCTCTCAAAAGATGCAGGCCGGGCGTGGGGCGTTGCGAGTTACCCTCTCAAAAGATGCAGGTCGAGCGTGGGGCGTGGCGAGTTACCCGGGGAGGTCGCTGCGCGTCAGGCTTAGATCCAGCGCCCCATCCCGCGCGTCCGGGAAGACGGTCTGCGGGTCGCGCGCCAGCCGTTTGAGCTCTTCGAGCACTTCGGTGGGCGTCTCCAGGCGCGCCAGCGCCTGCGCGTCGACCACCCGGGTGGCCAGCGCTCCGAGCTCCGAGAAAAGCCCCAGGTGCTCCTGCAAAGAACTCTCCTGCGGGCTGACCGCCACCAGCATCAGATACACCGGCGATCCGGCGCGCGCCTGCGTCTCAAAGCCCTCGCGGCGCGTGGCCGCAAACACAAGCGGGCGGTGCACATGCTCACTGCGCGCGTTGACCAGCATCACCCCGTCGATGAGCTCCCGCGAGAAGCCCGGATCGTCGCGCAAGAGCGCATCGACCACCTCCTCACAGTAGGTCTCGGCGCGCTCCTCGCCGAAGTAGCCGACCAACAACGTCTTCAACGCCTCGCGTTCCTCGGGCTCCTCCATCGCCACGCGCACTCGCCGCAACTTAAACGCCTCGGCCAGCCCCTCCTCTTCGGCGGTGACCGGAAGCTGCGCCTCGTCGATGTCCGAGAGAAAGAGAAAGCTCATCGAGTAGTCGGCCAGCGCGTCCAGACGCCCCGGCAGGGCTTCGAGCTCCGGCGACCAGGGCAGGGTGCCGCGGCGCGCGCTCAAGAAGATCAGCAGATCGTGCTCTTCGACGCGGCGCTGCAGCGTCGCCACCAGATCTTCCATGGTATTAAAGCCCACAAAAGACGAGGCGATCTCGGGTTTGATCGTATCAAAACGCCCCCGAATCCGGCGCATCTCATCCTTGAGGCAGAGCCCGGTGAGCAGCGCCCCCATCGCGTTGGTCAGCCGCTTGATGTCGCGCAGCGCGCGGGTGTAGCCCGGGTGGTATTCGATCAGCGGCGGAAAGACGACGATCACCCGCTTGACGGTGTTGATCGGCTGGGTGAGGTGGTTGATGAAGACCTGCTGCTCGGTCTGGGCCAGGAGCTGATCGGTGACCACGCCGAAGTTCGCGCGGCGGGCCTTCGAGCTCGAAAGATCGGGGCCGCTCCAACCCACCACCAGATCGGAGACGCGCCGCTCCATCACCGCGCGCGCGATGCCCGAGGCCAGGTTATGGGCCACCCGCGTCACCGGCACCACCGGCACCTCGGCCGAGGCCCCGTGCACCACCGCCGCCGAGAGCATGCGCTCGGCGCTCGCAATCGCCTGGGCGGTGTCTCCCTCCTCGGGCACAACCGAGAGTGGAAAGACCGGCTCCTCCGAGCCGTGCTCGCGCACCAGAAAGGTAAAGTCGAGCAGCGCCTGGGCGTGCGCGGCGTTGGCCAGGGGCACCAGAAAACGCTGCGGCGCTTCATCTTCGCCACTGCCGCCTTGCTCCTCCTGAGCCAGCGCCATCTTGCGCCCGAAACGCTCGGTGACCATCGGTGAGACAAAACACGTCACCGCGATCATCACGATCGTGCCGTTGAGCACCGCCTCATCAAAAAGCCCCACATCAAAGGCCACCAGCACCACCGCCAGCGTCGCAGCGGCCTGGGCCGCCGAGAGCCCGAAGATCACCATCGCCTCATCGCGGCTGTAGCCGAGCAGCTTCTGCGTGAGCAGCGCGGCGAGCCATTTGGAGAAGAGCGCGGCACCAACCATGGTCGCGGCGACGATGAGGGCGTCCGCCCCGCTGAAGAGCACCCGCACGTCCACCAGCATCCCCACCGAGATCAAAAAGAAGGGAATGAAGAGGGCGTTTCCTACAAACTCAATGCGGTTCATCAGCGTGCTAGACTCGGGGATGAGCCGGTTGAGCGCAAGCCCTGCCATAAACGCCCCGATGATGGCCTCCACCCCGGCAAGCTCCGCCAGAAAGGCCGCCAGAAACACCACCGCCAACACAAAGACGTACTCGACGACCCCCTCACTGCCCACCTTGCGAAAGAACCAGCGTCCCACCCTCGGGATGCTCCAGAAGACCAGCGCCACGTAGATGCCAAGGCCGATCACCAGGGTCAGCCAGAAGTTCATATCCAGTGATCCGCGCGTCGATCCCATCACCACCGCCAGCACCAGAAGCGCGGCGGTGTCGGTGATCACCGTGCCCCCCACCGTGGCTGTGACCGCGTTGGATTTGCTCACCCCCAGCCGGCTTGTCACCGGGTAGGCCAACAGCGTGTGCGAGGCGAACATACTCGCCAGCAGAATCGCCACCATGAACTCCAGCCCCAGAATATACATCCCGGCCAGCGTCCCGATCGTCTGCGGCACCAGAAAGGTCAGCACCCCGAAGACCAGGCTGTGGTTTCGATACTTCGCAAAGCGATTAAGATCGATCTCCAGCCCGGCGGTGAACATAATGTAGAGCAGACCCACCGTGCCCAGGAGCTGGAAGGTGGCGTCGCGCTCCAGGAGCCCCAGGGCGTTGGGCCCGGCGATGACCCCGGCCATCAAGAGTCCGATGATCTCCGGAAGCCGCATCTTTCTCACCGCCAGCGGCGCCACCAGCAGCATCAGCATGACCACCGCAAAGATCAGCACCGGATCGGTAAAGGGGGTCTCAAAGTGGTGGAGAAGATCGTTCATGACATCATCCTCAGGGGCATCCGGGGCAGATCGTAGAGACGCAGACCTCACGTCGAGCGCGCTCGCCAGGCCTTACCCGGGGACGCGTCGCGCCGGTATTGGGCCGTTTTTTCAGGTCTGGGGTCAATCAAGAAGTGCATCGCCGGCCGGCTTTCGAGATAAGGAACATAAGCGGCGGCGCCGGGCCTTTTAGTTCCGCCGGCGCCACCCGGCACAGATGATGAATGGTTCTGGCGAGGATCGCGCGGCACTGCGGCGACTCCCCCGCCGCGAAAGGATGCTATGTCGAAGCGATGGAAGAGCACGGCCGTTTTGATGAGCGTGCTCATAATGATGGCGTGGGTGGAAGCCGCGCACGCCGCCGACGCCGGCGCAGCGATGGTGCTCGCCAGGGGCTCGACCCTCCAGGTGCTGGTGGGCCTGGGGTTTGTGGCCTGCGCCACGCTTCTGGCCTACCTCTCGCCAGGGCTCCTCGGACGTCGAAGCGGCGTGGTCACCGGCGCGCATTATGTGGCCCTGGGGGCGCTCCTGGTGCCCGTGGGCGGGCTGCTCCGTGACGTGGCCCTCCCGGTACTCGAACCGATGATGGCGCTCACCGTGGGGGCAGTGGCGCTCTCGGCGGGGCTTCGCTTAAGCCCGGCCGAGCTTCGCGAGGTCGGCGGGGCGGATCTCAAGCTGGGCGCGGTCATCTCCGCGGTGGGAGCGCTGGTGATGATCGCGCTGCCCATGGCGCTCCTGCGCTGGAGCGCGCCCCCGCAGATCGTCGACGCCTGGTGGCCGGCGCTGGCCGCCCTGGGCGTGCTGGCGCTCACCGCCGACGACGACCAACTCCAACGCCTCACCTCCTCGCTGGGGGTCAACGCCGCGGCGGCCTCGCGCGCCGCACGGCTGACCCGGGTGTGCATGCCGGCAGCTTTGCTCGGGCTGCTGGTCTTTTTCACGTGGCGCCAGGCCCCCGTCGCGGGCCTCCCGCAGAACGCCACCCCGCTGATCGGCCTCGCCATGCATCTGGGCCTGGGAGGGCTTGCCGGGGGTCTGGCCGGCGCACTCCTGCAGGGGCGCCCCGACGATGATCGCATGATCTCGATCGCGCTCGGCGTTGGCGTCACCCTCAGCGCAGTGGCCTGGGCGGCCAACCTCTCGGTGGTCCTGGTCAACGTGATCGCCGGCGTCATTATGGCCGCGATGAGCTCCGAATCGCTGCGGCTGACAAAAGTTCTCGATACGATGAGTGCCCCCCTCTACGTGCTCACCCTCTTTTTTGCCGGCACGTTATGGGCCGGCGGAAGCTCTGCCTGGGTCTGGGGCGCCGCGGCGAGTTTTGTGCTGCTACGTTATGTGGGCCGCATGCTCGGGGAGGTGGCGTATCGCCCCAGGCTGCGCGGACTTCGCCCCGAGCCGGGCACTCACCGCGCGCTCTGGGCGCCGGGCGCGCTGGGCGCGGCCATCGTCATCGACCTGATCCACGCCTTGCCCGCCGAGCCCGCCGTTGCCCCGATGATCTCGGCGCTTGTGCTCGCGCTCTTTCTGGCCGACTTGCTGGCCTGGGTGTTTTTGCGCGGCTGGCTCATTGATATCTCCGAGGTCGACGCCGAGCGTCGCTCGCACTCCCCCTGGGGAAGCTGGCAGGAGGGGCGCTGATGCGAGAGTTTCTGACCCTTACCATTGTGCTCGCGCTGCTCACCCTGGCTCAGCTGGTCTGGCCGGGCGCCACCGCTGCCATGGCCGGCGACGGGCTGGTCGCCGTCGGGCTTATGGTGCTTGTGGCGTTTGCCACCGGTGAGGCGTTTCGTCGGGTGGGGCTCCCCTCGCTGCTCGGCTACATCGGCGCCGGGGTGCTCCTCGGACCGAGCTTCTCCAGCCTGATGCCCGACGCCTACCCCCTGGCGATCATCTCCTCGCGCCTCATCGATGAGCTCGCCGTGGTGCAGCTCCTGGTGGTGGCGCTCATCGGGATGCTCGCCGGCGCGAAGTTGCGCCTGGCCGATCTTCGGGAGCAGGCCCGGCTGGTGGCCCGGATTACCCTGGCGATCGCGCTGGCGGTGATCCCCACCACGGTGATCGCGGTGATGCTCACCACCCGCATCTTCCCCGCGCACCTGGCCATCTTCGCCTCCGAGCCTCTTTCGCAGCAGCTCATCATCGCGCTCTTCTTTGGGGTGCTGGCCTTCGGGCTTAGCCCGACCATCACCGTCGCGTTGATTCAGGAGCTCCGCGCCCGGGGGCCGCTGGCCACCGCGGCGCTGAGCGTGGTGGTGGCCGGTGAGTTTTTGATCTTCGGGTTCTTTGCCGCGCTGATGGCCGGCGCCACCCTGCTCGCCAGCCCCGATCCCGTCACCGGCGGCTCGCTCGCGGGCATGGTGCCGGCGTTGCTCACCGAGCTCGCCCTCTCGCTGGGCCTGGGCCTCGCGCTGGGCGTTGCGATCGCCGCCTACGCCCGCTGGGTGCGCTCCTACCTCTTGTTGATGGTGCTCGCCAGCGGGGTGCTGGCGTACCTGAGCGCGCTGCGGGTCGCCGCCGAGCCGACGCTGATCTTTCTGGTCGCGGGCTTCTTCGTGCAAAACGCCACGCTGCGTGGTCGCGAGCTTGTGCGCGCCCTGGAGCAGGTCGCGCTGCCGGTCTTTGTGATCTACTTCGCCACGGTCGCCGCCGGTCTCGATCTTCGGGCTGCGCCGGCCTATGTGCCGCTGATCCTCGTGCTGGTGGTGGTGCGCCTGGGCGCGCTCTACTTCGCCACGCGCCGGGTCTGCGCGCGGGCGGTCGATACCCGCCAGAGCCTGCATTATCTGCCCACCGCCTTCATCGCGCAGGACGCCGTGGTGCTGGTGCTCGCCGGCGTCGTCGCGGTGAACTTCCCGGCGTGGGGACCGGCGTTTCAGAGCGTGGTGATGGCCACGGTGATCGTCTACTTGAGCCTGGGCCCGATCTTCTTGAAGACTGGCCTGGAGCGCTCCGGAGAGGCCCGCCGCGCCTCCCACGAGCGCCGCGATGAGCGGGTGTTGGGCCTTGAGGAGTTTGAACTTCTCGAACCCACCGACCTCGGGCAACGCCTTGAAGCACCGCGCTTCGACGACGCCTGGCTGCGCGGCCATATCGAAGATCTGCGCAGCGCGCTCATCGATCAGGCCGAGCAGACCTTTCAACAGCCCATCCGCCTGCGACGCGACGGCATCATCGACGCTCTCATCGAGCTGGAGTCGGTGGTCGACGAGCTCATCAAGGGGCTGCGCGAGTGGGATGCCGAGATGCGCCAGCAGACCCCGCCGCCCGAGGCCGGCCCGCGCCTGGAAGCGCTGCGCGGGGTGCAGCGCACCTACCTGGCGCAGGTGGGTCAGGTCTACGAGCGACTGCTGCAGCTGGAGGGTGCCCCCCTGACGCCGGCCTCGGTGGAGGCCTTCCTGAGCGCGGTGCGCGCCATGGAAGACAAACAAACCCTCTACCGCATCGAACGCGAGCCGGCCCTGGAGCAGGTCGAGCCCTCCGACGCCCCCTGGCTTCGCGCGCTCAAGTGGGGGCGGCGAGTGCGCCGTCGGGTGCTGGGCGCGGGCTACCGCAATGTGCCCGTGGGCCGGCTGTGGAGCTACCATATGGAGCTCTCCCTGCCCGTGCAGCTCTTGCGCGTCACCCCGCCGGTAGCTGCCCAGTACGAGGAGCTGTGGCGCGCGTTGTGGCAGCATCTTCGCGAGGTCGACCGTTTTCTGGAGTCGCTGGCCGAGGCGTCTGCCACCGAGCGCGACGCATCGAATCCCCCGGCCGAACCGGACCCAGTGTCGGGCTCGCCCGCCGACGAAACGTCTCCAAACGCCGCGTCGGTCGAGGCCCGGATCGCCGCATTCTATGCGGACTTCTCCGAGAGCCACGCGGAGCTCGCGCACCAGACCCGCCGCAGCGCCGAGGTGGGTTTAAAGGGCTACGGCCAGAGCCTGGAGCAGAGCTACCACGCCTTTGTGCGCGGCGTGGCGCTGGCGGGCACAAGCCAGCTGCCCGCGCTCGTCTACCGCCCCTCATCGCGATTTGCATCGGCGCGCCGCGCTTCAAGCCAACTCGGAGATCGCCTGGCCCGCCAGCACCAGATCATCGAGGGCTACCGCGGGTGGTTGAAACTCGATCATCAGGTCTCGGAGTTTGTGCAGTGGTCCCAGGGCACGCGCCTGGCCGCCGAGCGCGCCGCCCGCCAGACCCTGGGCGCGGGCATGGAGCCTCTGGAGGCGCTGGAGCAGCAGCTCGAAGAGCTCCACGATCGCGCCCGCCGCGCCCCGCTCGACTGGGAGCTGGCGTATACCTCCGAGCTCCGACCGCTCCTCCTTCGCGCCCGGCGCGCCCAGGAGCTCCGGTTGGCCCGCGTGCGTCAGGGCCGCTACACACGCCAACTTCTCGAACTTGTCGAGGCCCGCGTCGAACAGCTCCCGGCCACCATCGCCGTGCTCAGCGCCGACCCCCGGCGAGCCATCGTGGCCGGCGCTCAGCACTACGAGCTGCCGCTGCGCCGCTGGGTCAGCTCCCAGGTCAGCCGCGAGCTCGCGCTGCGCGTGGTCGACTTCAACGAACGCGCCGCCACCCGTCAGGAGGAGCGCCACACCCTGCTCGGCGCCATCGAGCAGCTGCTGGAGTTTCACCTGGTCACCGCCCGACGCCAGCGCACCCGCTCGCCAGGGAATGGCGAGGAGGGCGAGGGCGCCCCGGTCCCGGCGGACCTCGCCGGCGGTGAGGAGGGCGCCGGCGTGCAGGGCATTGAGCGCGCGCTGCGCGCGCTGACCAGCCTGCGCGAGCGCATCAGCCGCGATGAAGAGGAGCTCGTCGCCTGGCTCATCAGCGAGTGGGATCGCCTCATGACCCGCGCCTTTGAACCCATCGAGGAGCGCCGCCTGGGCGAACTTCAGCGCGAGCTCGCGCGCCAGGGCGCCGCATCCTTTGTGGCGCGCGGCGAATCTCTGGCCGGGGAGCTCCTGGAGCCCCTCGCGCGCCACCTGGGCGCCGCGCGCGCCCGCGCAGCGCGATGGTCGGATGAGCTTGGCGAGGAGCTTCGCACCCTGCTGGGCGCCTCGACCTTGCCCGCCGATGATGCCGCCCGCCGCCGCGCCCTGCTGGCCGATGAGCCCGTGGCGCACTCCCGCGCTCCATCGGTCTATCGGCGTCTCTTCGTGCCCAGCCCGCTGGACATCCCCGACTTCTATCGCGAGCGCGGCGTCGAGGAGCAGCTCCTGGCCAGCGCGCGCCGCTGGGCCACCGGCGCCGAAGAAGTTGCGCTGATCCGCGGGCCCCGCGGCAGCGGCAAACGCACCCTGGCCCGCCACCTCGTGCCGGCCCGCATCTACGGCGTCGTCCCGGATCTTCGCGAAGAGAGCGTTGTCACGCTGAGCTTAAGCTCGGTCGCCCGCGAGGAGCCCGCGCTCAGCCGCGCCATCGTCGAAGGGCTCGGCATCCAGGGCGCCGCCACCCGCTCCTTCGATGATCTTCGCCAGTACCTGCAGCGTGGCGAGCTGCGCCGGCGTGTCATCGTCGTCGAAGACGCCCAGCGCCTGGTGCTTCGCACCGAGGTCGGCGTCGCCCTCACCGAGCGCTTCTTCAACCTCGTGGCCGACAGCGCTCAGACGATCTTCTGGGTGTTGCTCATGGATGAGGCCAGCGCCGACTTCGCCGCGTCCCACCTCAACCTCGACCGCGTGGTCACCACCACCGTGAGCCTGCCGCCGGCAGACGGGGCCTGGCTGGAAGCGATGATCCTGGCCCGCCACCGCGTCAGCGGCTTCGGGCTGAGCTTCGAGCCTCAGCCCCGCGGCCGCCTGGAGCGTCTGGCGCGCCTGCAACTCCGCACGCCCGCCCCGGAGCTTGTGCAGCGCGAGTTTTTTGAAGCGCTGGCCGCCCACGCTCGCCATAACCCGCGCGCCGCGCTCCTGTGGTGGCTGCGCGCGGTGCGCCCCGACCCCGGCGACGACGCGCGCCTGCTCGTCTCACCACTTTGCGGCGCACCCCTGCCGGTGCTTGATGCGCTGAGCCTTGAGCAACGTCTGCTCCTGGCCGCAATCACCCTCCACGGCAGCTTAAGCCCGCATCAGGCCCACCTGATCGTGGGGCTCAGCCAGGAGAGCGCCCGCGCCGAGCTCGATGCGCTGCGCCGCAAGGGCTACCTGGAGACCCTGGCCGACAACCCCGACGAGCTGCAGCTTCGCCCCGGCGCCGACGCCGCCATCGCCGACGCGCTGTGCCGCCAGAACCTGATCTAAGGAGCCCGCATGGAACCCACCGAACTCCCCCCGGCCGAGCTCGCCGCGACCTCACCCTCGTGGTTTGCCCTGGCGCTGGTCGTGCTCGCTGCGGCGCTGGTCAGCGTGGGGCTGCGCCGACTCTCCACCTCCGGGGCCGATCGACGGCTTTTACGCTGGCTGCCCCTGGCTCAGGTCGGGGTCTGGTCGCTGGCGTTGATCGTGATCTTGAGCAGCATCGCCCGCCAGGGCATCACCGCCGGACTCCTCCTGGCGCTGGCCGCCCTGGCCGCGCTCATCGTCGCCGCCGCACCTCTGCTTCGCAGCGTCGTCGCCGGGCTGGTGCTCTTTGGCGAAGCCCGCCATCAGGTCGGCGACACCCTGGAGGTTGGCGAGCGCCGCGGCGTCATCGAACACCTGGGCGCGCGCACCCTGCGCCTTCGCGACGCCCGCGGTGAACGCCACGAGATCCCCTACGCCGAGCTCGTCGATCGCCCCTTAACGCACCTCCCTCATGCTGGCGAGGTGCACTGTGAGATGGAGCTGGAGGTCCCGGCAGAGCTGCCGGTGGAGCGTGCCCTGGAGCGCGTGCGCACGCTGGCCTCCCTCACCCCTTACGTCGCCCCTCGCCACCGCCCCGAGGCCTTCCTGGTGGCCCAGGCGGCCCCTGGCGAGCATATTCGCATCCGGGTGCGGGCGCGCGTGGCCTCGGCGGAGCTCGTCGACCACTTCCGCAGCGATCTTCTGCGCCGCCACCGCCAGGCCTTCTCACCCGCCGAGCCCGCCGAACCCCTGCACGCTTGAAAAATCCGAGGCGCCAGAGGCGCCTTCACGTGGATCGCCCCTTAAGGCTCAGCGCCGGGCCATGCTCTGCACATAAAGCCCCGGATCCATGCCGCGAGCCCAGCGCACCAACACCTGCACCGCCCCCTGGTAGGGCGAGTCCTGATCGAGGTTGAGGTGCGTCCACACATCCTCCACCTCACAGATGCGCGTCTCCCCCGACCATTTCACCAGCACATGCTCGCCCTTAACAGGCACACGCAGCGTGTGGTTGGAGCGGGCGCGCTCCACGGTGATCTCGGCATTTTTATCCATGATGACGATCTGGTACATCGCTTCTACTCCGCGCGGGGTTCGGGGCGTTGCCTCCAGGGGCAATTAACGCAAGTATAGGCCAGCCGGCCCCCCTCCCCAAGCCCTTCCGAACCGACCGCTTTTGCCGGTCCACTGCCGACTCGCTGATGATGATTTCCTTCTGGCCTCGCCATAACCCCCTCGTGACGTCGCTCCTGTTTGCGAGCCTCGCGCTGGTCGCGTTTGCGCCTGCGCCGGCCTTCGCCCAGTCCGAGGGGCAGGGCGAGGAGACCCCGCGCCTCAAGACCTTCCCCGAAGATCTGGGTTATGGGGAGCAGCCGGTGCCGGACGACGCTCACTTCAAGCCACTTCAGCAGCACGTCGGCCCGGTCGATGCCCGCGCCGAGAGCAACCCGCTGGCCGGCCGCCTCATCGTCTGGCCCACCGCCACGATCCTCAACGAGGGCGACTGGTCCTACCGCACCGTCGCCTTTGTCGAACATCGCATCGGCTACAGCCCCACGCAGGGCACTGAGCTTCGCATCAGCTCCACCTGGCCCGGCATCAGCCAGTATTACCTGGGGGTGGGCGCGCGTTTTAACCTCGTCGACACCGCGCGCGCCGCGCTGACCTGGGGCCCCTCGGCCCGCTACCGCCGCAGCGGCTTTGACCCCGGCACCCAGGACCTGAGCCTGGGCCTGGAGCTTGTGGCCGACATTCCCTTAAACGATCGCAGCGTCTTCAGCGTGGGCGGCGCGCTCAACCTGGTCGCCGCCTTTGGCTACCGGCCCTACGACCCGAGCACCTGTGAGACCCGCTACGACTTCGGCCGTGGCGAGTGCTACTTCGAGAACACCGAGTACACCTGGGAGTTCCCCTCCGGCGGTCACTGGGGCGCGCTCTTTATGGGCCTCAACATTCACGCCACCGACTACATGGTCTTCAACCTGGAGGCCTTCACCGGCGCGGGCTCCGGCTCGTTTATGGAGCTCAACGATTTCTTCGAGCAGGTCCCCACCTACAGCGATGAGCTGGCCGGATTTACCGATGGCGAGTTGCGCGCCGGGCTGGAGGTCTTCGGGCCGCTGACCCTGGGCGTGGGTACGACCTGGATCTTTGGCAATTTCGCCACCCAGACCTCATTGATGCTCACGAGTTTTATGGGCCAGACGCTGCTTGTTCCCTTCCTCTCCGTCGCCTACCTGGGAGGCCAGTGATGCTCAGCGGTGAGAGTCTTCCAAAAATCGTAAGCGCGATTCCCGGGCCGCAGTCCATCGCGATGGTCGATGAGCTCGCGCGCTCGGAGTGCCCGGCCATCACCGCCCGCCGCGCCCGCCGCGCCGCCGAGACCGGCGTGGGCCAGGACCCCATCGTCTGGAAGCGCGCAAAGGGCGCCAACATCGAAGACGTCGACGGCAACATCTACGTCGACTTCACCGGCGCCTTTGCCGTCGCCGGCATCGGTCACACCCACCCCCGGGTGGTGGAGGCCGCGCAGCGCCAGTCCGAAGAGCTCATCCACGCCATGGGCGACGTCTACCCGAGCGAGGCGAAGATCCGCTTTACGCGTCGCCTGGCCGACGTCGCTCCGGCCGAGCTCACCCACGCCATCCTGGGCCTCTCCGGGGCCAGCGCGGTGGAGGCCGCCCTCAAGACCGCGGCAGTGCACACCGGCCGCCCCGGCGTCATCGCCTTCTGGGGCGGCTACCATGGCTTGAGCTATGGCGCGCTGGGGGCAACGGCTTACCGCGACAACTTCCGCCGCCCCTTCATGTCGCAGCTCAACCCCTGGGTCACACACCTTCCTTACCCCGACACCTACCGCCCGCCTTTTGGCCTGCCCCCCGGCACCGATCCGCAGGCCATCAGCCAGGCGACCATCGCGCACCTGCGCGAGATGCTGCGCGGCCCGGCCAGCGGTGCTGAGATGATCGGCGCCATCCTCATTGAACCCATCCAGGGCCGCGGCGGGGAGATCGAGCCCCCGCCGGGCTTCCTGGCCGCGCTTAAAGAGGTGTGTGAGGAGTTTGGCCTCGTGCTGATCTTCGACGAGATCTACACCGGCTTTGGCCGCACCGGCACGATGTTCGCGTGTGAGCATGAGGGCGTCACCCCCGACATCTTATGCGTCGGCAAAGCGCTGGGCGGCGGCTTCCCCCTCTCGGCGGCCATCGGTCGCCGCGAGGTCATGGACTCCTGGGGCAACTCCTCTGGCGAGTCGGTGCACACCTCCACCTTTTTAGGAAACCCGCTGGGCTGCGCGATGGCCGAGGCCGTGCTCGACGTGCTCATCGAAGAAGACTGGCCCAGGCGTGTGGCACAAAAGGGCAGGGAGGTGCGCACTCGCCTCGAAGCGCTGCAGGCGCGCTTCCCCGAGCGCATCGGCCTTGTGCGCGGCCGCGGGCTGATGCTGGGCCTGGAGCTCATCAAAGACCCCGCGACCCGCGCCCCCGACGGCGCGCTCGGCCTCGGGATCATGGGTTATTGCCGCGACCGCGGCTACCTGGTGCTTCCCTCCGGCCAGCACGGGCACGTGCTCGCGCTCTCTCCGCCCTTCGTGATCACAGATCAGCAGTGGGACGGCCTCTTTGAGGTGCTGGAAGAGGCGCTGGCGCATTTCTGCAGCGCCTGAGATACCCGGGCGCCCCGCGCGCGCGATGAGCCTCAGGAGGCCTTAAGTTGCGCTCGGGCCCGCGCCAGCAGGGGTGAGATCACCAGCGTGGGCAGCGTCTCGTCGGTTTTCGAGAGCAGCTCCGGCGTGGCGCGCGGCGCGCCCCGAAGCTGCGAGGCGTCGATCTTCGACTCCAGGATAAGCTGCTTCTGCGCATCGTCGGCGTCGCTCAACACCAGCCACACAGGCCAGGGGATCGTACGCCGGGTGTCGCTCTCCGGCGGAAGCTCCGTGGTCACAATCCGCGCGGTGGGACGCGTAAGGCGCAGGCGCTCCTTTCCCTGCTCACTCCAGATGAGCGCGTCCCCGTCCCATTGAATGCGCCGCGCCACGCTGACCACCCGCATCGACTGCGCCGTAAAGAAGTTGCGCATCACCACAAAGAGCACCGTCCAGGTCGCGATCACGCTCAGTGAGAGCCACATCGCCGCCACCGGCTCGTTGGCCACCCCGCGGTAGGCGCGCGCGGCGGCGATCAGCACCACCAGCACCCCGCAGGCCAGCCCGGCGACCACCGGGTGCCGCCCGGCAAAGGCCAGCACGGCCCCGAGCACACCCTCGCGCGGGCGTTCCACCGCCACATGGTAGACCAGATCCAGGGGCTCGTTCGTCATGCAGGCTCTCTCGGCTATACGGGCAGGGGGGCAGAAGTTCGCATCAGGGCAGGGCGCGCGCGTCATGGCATCGGGTGGTGGAAGCGCATGGCCAACGCGGTTATCCTCAACCGGTAGCTCCCGACAACCAGCGCGTTCGCCTCACAACATCGCGCGCCCGTTAACCTTGCACCGCATGTGGCGCGGGGCAAGCCTCAAGCCCCCCTCGAAGGATGAGCGACCCGATGAGCACGCAACCTCTCGGCACCCGTATCACCGGCTGCGGCCGCGCCCTGGGCGCGCGCTGCGTCACCAACGCCGAGTTGGCCGCAACGCTGGAGTCCTCCGATGACTGGATCGTCGCGCGCACCGGCATCCGCACCCGCCACTTCATTGAGCCCGGCCAGTCCAACACCTCGCTTGCGCTGGAGGCCTCCCGCGCCGCCCTCGATGATGCGGAACTCGACGCCGGTGAGCTCGACGCCATCGTCTTCGCCACCCTCTCGCCAGACATGGTCTTCCCGGGCAACGGCGTGCTCCTGCAGGAAGCGCTCGGTGTGGCGCCCATCCCGGCGATCGACGTGCGCAATCAGTGCTCGGGTTTCCTCTACGCCCTCTCGGTGGCCCGCGCCTGGATCATAAGCGGCACCTACCGCCGGGTACTCGTGGTCGGCAGCGAGGTTCACTCCACCGGCCTCGACTTAAGCCCGCGGGGGCGAGCGGTCTCGATTCTTTTTGGCGACGGTGCGGGCGCGGTGGTGTTGGAGGCCGTGGACTCCCATGTGCAAAAGGGCGGGGCGCTCGAGCCGGTGCACCTGGGCGCCGACGGTCGCGGCGCTCGCCTGCTCTTCTGCGACCGCCCCGGCGCCGCACACCACCCCAGCATCACCCCCGACGATCTGGAGGCCGGGCGTCACTACGCGCATATGGAAGGCCGCCAGGTCTTTCGCCGCGCCGTCGAACTGCTCAGCGACGAGGTCGCAAGCCTCATCGCACGCTACAACCTCGATCCACAACGCGCGCTGCTCGTGGCCCACCAGTCCAACCGCCGCATCAATGAGCTCGTCGCAGCGCGCACGCACATCCCCGAGGCGCGCGTCCTGCACACCATCGAGCAGTGGGGAAACACCACCGCCGGCAGCATCCCCATGGCCCTCGACCTGGCGCGGCGCGAGGGCCGCATCGCCCCCGGCGACCCCGTCATCATGGCCGCCTTCGGAAGCGGCCTGACCTGGGGCACCGCCCTGATGTGGGGATAATGCTGCCCATAAAAAAAGACGCCCCGATGAAGCATTGGGGCGCCTTAACCTGCTGAACTTAAAATGTTTTCGGGGGCTTCTTAGTTCTCCAGCGAAGTCACGCCCGAGTAGTACACAAGCTCCAGATAAGGCCCCACCCGATCAACGCCCGGAAGCCCCGTCAGGTCTTCACTACACCCCTGATCGACGATCACGCGGTGCATCCCGCGCACAAGCTCCACGCGCCGGGTCGTCTCACTGCCCAGCGCCACCGTCTCGCCAGGGACCACATTGAGAAGGCCCGTCTCAGTCTGCAACCCCAGTGTCAGTGGCGAGCTCAGCTGCAGGCACGCTGCGCTCTCGCGACCCACCTGGCATCCCTCGCTGAGGCGCGCGCTGTAATCGAGCGCCAGATGCGAGGGAATGCTGTAGCCCCGCACCAGATCGATGGTCTCTACCTCCACCACCTCCCCGGCCTGATTCTCGCGCTCCAGGTCGATGGAGATGTTCGCGTACGCGACCTCGCCATCACCGTTGGGCGCGGCAATATCCACAAAGAACTGCACAAAGAGCGGGTTCAAGTCGCTGTTAGGCGTCAGGCGGTTGGCCAGGCGCTCGCTGCCACAGATCTGCCAGTCGCGCTCCTCGGCATCACTCTTCAGCCAGACATCGAAGCATCCCGCTTCCATCGCAGGCTCCACCGAGAGCACCTGCCACTCCCCCCCACTCGGGGGGTAACTCCAGCGCAGCCCCGGCCCGGCGATCCCCGTGGAACAACTTCCCTCATCGACCTCGGCGCTCAGCGCCACCTCCTCAATCGACGACGCCTCCCAGGCGCTCAACTCCACCGCCTCACCGACCGACTCCCAGGAGTAGACCGCTCCCGGGGGAGGCGACAGCGCCTCATTCTGTTCAGCCTCGGTGCACGTGCTCAACTCGCCACTGCACGGCCGGCTGCGCCAGGCACGCCGCTCCGAGAGAGGCGTCTCGGAGTAGTCCGCCCGGAGCACCACCGTGTTCTCACCGGTGGGCACATCGGCCGGCGCATCCACATCCCGATAAAAGGACTTGGTCTCCAGCCCGAAAGGCCACGACACCACCACATCTTCCACCCGGCCATCGGAGGTCCGCAGCATGCTGAGCTGGCATCCCTCCGAGCCGCGTGTTGATAACGATCCGTAGAGCCGCGTCTCCTGGCCGGAGTAGAGCCGCTCGATCGAGATGCTGTTCGTCAGATGCTCGTTGCGCAAAAACTCAGACATGCGCCCGGAGACCAACTCGCAATCGACCGCCAGATCCCCGCGCAACGACTGAACATTGAGCGGCACCACATCGTGCGAGCGGTTGTACACCGTGACCTGCGCCTCTTCCGGCTCCCCGAGCCCCTCAACACTCCGAGGCTCCTGACCACACCCTGCCGCCAGCAGCGTCCCCCCCACCAGCAATGCCGCTGCGACCTTTTTTTGAGTGTTCGGGTGCCTCACAGGCCCGCCTCACGTCGACGCCACCACATCAGCCCCAGGGCCGCCGCAAAGAGGAAGAAGCCCGGGTCGCCCTGCTGCGAGCTGGAGCTGCAGACGCAGCCGGAACCGGCGAGGCTACCGCGAAGCGCCTGCGGTTGGCCCGCGTCATCAACCCCGGCGTCTAAGCCGGCATCGCCGGCATCGCCGCCAGCATCACCGCCCGCATCGTCACCTGCATCACCACCGGCGTCGGGCCCCGGCTCCACCGGAATCTCCACCGGCTCCACCACAACCTCATGCACCTCACGCGGGCTGTTGGCCATGCCATCGCTGACGATGAGCCCGAAGCGGTAGGTCGTCGTCTCACTGAGCGTCTCGGGGAAGGTCACGTTGACCGCGCTCTCCCGATCGGTCTGCGAGATCGTCGGGAAGGGCTGCCCATCCACCAGACTCCACTGGTGGGACTGGATCGCGTCGCCATCCGGATCGCTGGAGCCGGCCCCGTCGAGCAGGATCGTCTCGCCAGCGCTCGCTTCGCTCGGACCTTCAATCAGCGCGACCGGCGGGCGGTTCTCATCGTTGGTGACGAGTACCTCGGTGGTGTCCGGCTCGCTGTCGAGCTCGCCATCGCTGACCACCAGCTCAAAGATCAGCACGACCTCCTCACCGGCCTCAAGCGTCGGCGCCACAAACATCGGGGCGGCCGAGCTGGCGTCATCAAGCTCCACCGTCGGACCGTCGAGCTGCGTCCAGGCAAAGCTCAGCTCATCCTCGTCCGGGTCGCTGCTGGCGGTGCCGTCGAGGGTGACGTCTGCCTCACTGCCCACCGACTGGTCGCTGCCAGCGTCGGCCTCCGGCGCGCGATTCTCCGTGGAGCACGCGCCAGCTTCATCGCAGTAGGCACCTTCGGCGCAATCCTCGTCACTCTCACAGGTGGTGAGGCAGGCGCCGGTATCACAGCGGAAGGGCGCGCAGTCGACGAGCGCACCGGCCGCACAGCCGCCGCTGACACACTGGCCCGCACCCACAAGCTCGGTCTCACTCTGGCAGAAGGGCGCCTGGCAGCTCAGACCGTCGGCGACAGGCTCAAACACGCAGCCTTCCACCGCGTCGCAGCTCCCCACCGTGCAGGGGTTGTTATCATCGCAGGTCACCGGCGCGCCGGCCTGGCAGACGCCGCTCTCGCAGACGCCGCTGGTGCATACATCGCCGGTATCGCAGCTGCTGCCATCGGCCAGCGGCTCACTCTCACAGGCGCCCGTCTCCGGGTTGCACACACCCACGGCGCAGGCGCCGCCTTCGGCGCTGCAGTCCACAACCTCGCCAGCCTCACAGCTACCCGCCTGGCAGGTATCGCCGGTGGTGCAGAGGTTGCCGTCGTCGCAGGAGGTGCCCGTCTGCGGCTGCGTCGGCACACAGGCACGCGCCGCGTTGGAGCAGACCACCCCGCCGTAGCACTGCTCGGTTTCACAGACGCGCGCCTCGCCAGCTTCACACTGGCCGACCGCGTTGCAGGTATCGTTGATCGTGCAGAAGAGCCCGTTATCACACGCCGAACCGGCCGCCTTCGGACTCCAGCTCGTCGTCGACTGCTGCGGATCGCATACGAAACACTCCGCCGAGGGGTTGGTCGCCCCGGAGGGGTAGCAGGTCTCCGAGATCAAGCATCCACTATTGATCGGGTGGGTGCACGCACCGTCCTGACACACATCACCGGTGCAGCTCAGCCCGTCGTCTTCACAGACTTCACCATCCTGCGGCGCAGTCTCATAGACACAACCCTCGATCGGATCGCAGCTATCCTGGGTGCAGGGGTTGCCATCGTTGCAATCGATCTGGGTGCCGGTGCACTGACCGGCCTGGCAGGTCGCCACCGTGCAGGAGTCACCCCCATCACCACAGGCAAGCCCGTCGGCGGCGTTGGACCACCCGCTGGTCGACTGCGCCGGATCGCAGAGCTCACACCCGTTATCCGGGTTGGCATCGCCCTCCGAATAGAACTCCCCGCCGATAAAGCAGTTGTCGCGCCCCGGATACATAAAGATCTGACCACCATTGGCGATCAGCCCATCGTAGGCGCGCGCGCCCACCAGCAGCTCGTCGTTGCCATCGCCGGTCAGATCGTCGATGCCTCGCACCGCGATTCCAAACTCCGAGCCCGCCTGACCCGAGAGAAGCGTCCAGTCCGGGGTGTTACGCAGCCCGTCAGGAGAGCCCAGATAGACCAGCACGCCGCCCTCGGCGACCCCGGCTTCGTTTTGCAGGTTGTAGGCGCCCACGGCCAGGTCGCGGTGGCCATCGTTATTGAAGTCACCGTTGGCGGCGATGCGCTGACCAAAACGTGCGCCGGCGTGCGGAGCGTTGACCGTCCAGACCTGCTGGTAGGCGCTGCTGGCGGTGTCCCACTCATAGATCGAGACCGAGCCGAAGCCACCTCCGCCTCCACCGGCACCGACGACCAGGGCGTCGATGCGACGTCCGTTGATCCGGGTGCCGTTGGGGCTGGGCATGGTATCCAGGCTGACCCCGAAGCTGCTGCCGCTGTTCGGGCCGTTGAGGCGAGTGGGGGGCAGAGCGATCGCGTTGCTGGCGTCATGGTCAAAGATGAACACGGCACCGGTGAAGCCCGAGGGGTAGGGCGTACCCACCGCGAAGCTGTCGCAGGTCGAGGAGGAGCCGCGGGTGTCGGGAAGGGTCTGAACGGTCCACCCCAGGGCGAGCCCCTGAGTGTTTTCCTGGTAGCGAAAGCCCGGCGTCGACTCGTAGATGCCGCTGGCGGCATCGTGGTGGTAGATCTGAACCTCGCCGGCAAGGTTGTATGTGGCATTGTCATTGACAGCGGTTTGGCTGGGAGCTCCCACCAGCAAATCATCCTGACCGTTGCAGTCGTAGTCGCCTACGCTCAGCGAGCGCCCAAGGCCTGCCAGAGTCGGCGACTCTCGAGACCAGACCAGTGGCGAGGGGTTAAGCGCACCCGAGGCGCACTCAAAGGGCCGGAACATCAGCACGCGTCCGAAGCCGCCGTTGTAACCCGGCGAGCCGACCACGAGTTCGTGGCAGCCGTCCTCGTTGGCATCGCCGCTGATCGAGAGCCCGATGCTGAGTTGTTCGTTGGGCGTGTCTCCGACCACCACAAATCCAGCGGTATTTCCAAAGCCGTTGGCGTTGCCCAGGTAGACCAGCGCGCGCCCCTGCAGCGATTGACTTACCGAATAGTTGGACTGGCTGATGGCAATGTCGGCCACGCCATCGCCGTTGACATCTCGGGGCTGACTGATGCTGTCGGCAAAGTTGGAGTTGGGCTGGGTGGAGGAGCCCTCCCAGATCGGCTGGCTCGCCAGAGGGTCGATCGTCAGCGGGTAAACCGCGTCGCGATCATCGACCTCAAACCAGAAGCGGGAATCATCGCTCGCAAGACGGACCGGCACCTCATTATGGCGTGCGTCGTAGGCGATGACTCCCGACCAACGAAAGACCACCTCCCCGTCATGCAGAACTTCCAGGTCGCCCTTATCGCTCTGGTAGGTCTTCATCCGCCCATGGTGAGCGAAATCCACGCGCACCGGACCCTTGCCGCGGGGAGGCTCCGAGAGTGTGGTAAAAAGTTTGAGCCCGGTGGCGCGATGCTCCAGGCTCACGCGCACGCCCCCGGCGTACTCCAGATGGGCCTCGGAGCTATCTTGAAGGCGTCCCTCTACCTTGCCCACATCAACGGTCGTGTCACCTCGGCCCACCCCCGCCAGTGCGAAATGATAGTCCCAGTTCTGGACGATCGGCTTCCCGCTGGCATAGAGCCCCGGCGTCGGCTCGATCGTGATTTCGCCGTCTGACCCGATGGTGACATCGCCAAGGGCCAGTACCGTCGCCTCTAAGCCTGCGGAAGTCGCATCGAAACCCTGAGGCCAGGCCGCTGCCAGTTCCTCGGGGGGGGCCATCGCTTTGAACCGGCTGCTCACCTCGGGGCGGTATGTCTCCCCGGGCGTTCCATACTCATTCTGCGCTTGAACGCGCGTGGTGGTTGCCTCTCCCTCATCACCGCTGCAGGCGCTCACGGCCATAAGCAACGCCATCGCAATCATATGAGCTCGCCTGGGGGCGAGTCTCCGACATGCCTGTACAGATTCTGTCATTGTGTTTTCCATATGTTTGTTGGCCTGCTTTAGATCATCGCGTGTCGACAGTACCTTGAGAACGCTCTATGGGGCTCCGGCTGGCATGAGCTGATTGTGTTTACCGTACGTGAGCACTTGCCGAGCTTCGCCGAGACTACGTAGACTTGATCCGCGCTTCAAATAAGCGCAGTTCGCAGCTATTCGCGGGTAGAGTAGGCCAAACGCATGAGTGCGCAAGAGAAAGTTCCGCTGAAGGCGACGCTTCCAGGCGCTATCCTGCCCGTCGGAGATCTCCTCATTCAGGGGCATTGTGGCACCCCGGAGATCCTCGTCAGAGGGCCGGCCGTCTATCAGCTCGCGCTGATCGCGCAGGACAACTCCGGCTGGCTCTGCATTCTGGGGCCTCCATCTGCGGGCGAACCCCTGCTGGACCCGACGTTACCGATGCATCAGCGCCTCGCCCGACTGCACCATCTGACGTCGCGTAGCCATCATGCCCGGGGGCTGGCTCAACTTCCCGACCTGGGAGTGGCAGTGGCCCTGCGATGGGACGCACGGCGTCGCGAACTCAGCGTGCGCAGAGATGCCTTCGGGCGCGTTCCCCTGGTGCACTCGAAGCACCCGGAGCAGGTGGCTGAGGGGGGCCTTGTCAGTACTCGCCCGGTCTTACTGGCTCCCTTCTCAGCACCTCTTCGGCCACCAGACGCCTGGCACTACTTCTCCCGCGCTCAAGACGCGCCTCTCCGAGACGACTTCTGGCCCGGGGTCCAACGTTTTTTCCCCGGCGAGGAGCGACGCTTTGTCGCGGGAACCTGGGAGACGACGCACAGGCTGTGGAGCCGCAATCGGCACCCGAGGTCGGGGCGCCCGCACGACGACCACGCGGAAGAGCGCTTCGCCCAGCTGCTCGCACATGCTACCCGCGCCGCAATCCGGGAGCCGGGGCCTGTCTTTACGCTGAGCGGTGGCCTCGACTCCACCTCACTGGTCGCGCTGGCTCGTGAGCAGAAGGGCCATCGCAACCTCGCCACGGCCTCGATGGTGTCATCACGCCATCCCGGCTTTGATGAACGCCCTACCATTGAGACCTTGGTTCATCGGTGGCGCACGTCGCATCGCTTCGTCGATATCGGAGCTCCCGAACTCTGGTCGCCGCAACGCGCTAACCCGGGCGTTGAAGACTGGGGACCGGTGGTCGTCTGGGAAGCTCCCTATATGCGCTACTTTTTCGCTACGCTGCGCAAGGGGATGGCCCCAGACACCTGCACCCTCGTCTTCGGGTTCGGGGCCGATCAACTCCTCTTCGCCAACGAACTTCATTACCTGGAGCAGATCGCAGCTCACGCCACTCCGGAACTTCTCCGCTCCCTTCTCCTCCAGGCCGCAACGCGCCGGCGATGGCGTCGGGCCGCTCGCGTACTCGCCGCAAGAACGGGACTTCTCACGCGTTGGCGGGCTCGCTTTCGTCCCGACAGCGACCCACGCCAGGGTCTGCTGGAGGGGTGGAAGTGGGAGGCGTCGATGCGCGCCTTCGAGCGCTACCGCCGGGATCAGGGGGTGCGTCTGGCGTTTCCTTTCCTGCAGCGTGATCTCTGGGAAACGATGCTCGCAAGTTCCCCCGGCGAGCTGCGCCACGGAGGACTTCCCAAAGCGCATTTGCGTAAGATCCTTCACCACCGCGCTCCCGACGCGCTGACCTTCGCCCCCAAAGGTGGACTCTTCGACGAGGTCGTCGCCTGCGGACTCCATCGCCTCTTTGCACCGAGCGCGGCCTGCTCCCTGTCTCAACAGCCACCCTCGCACTCGCCATTCACCGCCGAGCAACGACGTGTCGCTCTGGACTGGCTTCGCCAGGGAGCTCCCCCCGAGAAGCGCTATGAGGCGGCGGTCACACGCTACCTCACCTCGTTCGAATCCTGGCTTCTGACCGTGCAGTAAAGCGCTGACGGTTTGACACGACTTTGCGTTTGGGCCATCCTCCCCGATGCAAATGTGTACGTTTATCTTGCCCACTCACTTTGCCGGCACTCGGCTGGCGCAGTGTAACCCGGTGCCAATAACCGTTGAGAGAAAACGCTTATGTCCCGCAATACATCGACGTCCTGCTCCGATGCCAGGCCTTCTGACCAGGTGTCCGACACACGTCCGCCCTCCGATGCTCCTCGTGCGACGTATCAGCCGCCGCAGTTGCAAGAACTCGGGCAGCTGCGCTCACTTATTCGTGGGTTCAGCGGCCCCGGAAACGACGGCGGCGGAGAAGGCACCGGATTTGGTGATCCCTGAGATCGCCTCATCAGGGTCTGCGACGTTGACCCGCTTGCCCCGCACCGGAGGGTGCATTGCCCCCCCAAGCACTACTCCGACATTTCCGGCCCCGCTGGCTGATCCTGGCCACCACCTCGCTGATCGTCTCGCAAATCATCGGCCTGGCCACTCCCTACCTGATCAAGCTGGCCATCGACGAAGGCATCGCCCGGGCCAACGCCGATCTGCTCTGGACGCTGGGAGCTGCCGGTCTCATCCTCTACACCCTGGGGGCGCTTACCCGCTTCAGCGGCCAGTGGTACGCCACTCTCGCCGGCGAAGACTTCTGGGAGGGCGCCCGCGACGAGGTCTTCCAGCACGTCCAGAAGCTCTCGCTCGCTACCCTCGCCACCCAGCGCACCGGCGAGCTGGTCAGTCGCATCTACAGCGACACCTTTCATATCAAACAGCTCGCCACCTCGGTGCTCCCCGCCATCACCTCGCTTCTGGTCGGCGTGGGCGGCACCGCTGCGATCCTCATCTGGCTCGATCCTCGCCTGGCGCTCCTGGCCGCCATCCCCTTGCCTGTAGGTTGGCTTCTTTTGCACATCTTCCGCCGACGCGTTCGGCCGATGAGCCGGGCGCGTCTGGAGACGATGGCCGCCCTGCACAGTTCGCTTCACGAGGGTCTGGCAGGGATCGCCGACATTCAGGCCCTGGGGGCCCGCGAGATCTTTGCTCGCCGCGTTCGGGACGCCGGCCGCTCTCTCAAAGCTGCCGAGCTCGCCCTGGCCAGCCACCGCGCGCGCCTGGGCCCCGCAGTTGACCTGGCCCTCTCGCTGGTGCTCCTGGCAACGCTCGTCATCGGCGGCCAGTACGTCATTGACGGAAGCCTGAGCGTAGGCACCCTGGTGGTCTTTTATTTTTATGTGGGCCGCTGCTTAGGACCGCTGCGTGGCGTGCCCGGCATCCTCTACGGCTGGCATGGCGCGCGCGCCGCCGCCGAGCGCATCGACGCGCTCCTCGCCATCGAGCCTCGCAAGCCTGCCGAGCCCTCCCAACTCACCCCACGGCCCGGCCCGCTGACCGTGCGCGTCGAGTCGCTGAGCTTTGCCTACCCATCCTCAAACATCGCGGCCTCCTCAACCTCCCCGGGCGTCATCGCGGGTCTCGACCTGGAGATCGCCCCCTCGGAAGCCGTTGCGATCCTCGGGCCGTCCGGAGCCGGCAAGAGCACCACGGGCCGACTTCTCCTCAACCTCTTCGATCCCGAAGAAGGCCGCGTCATCCTCCAGGGCATCGACGCTCGCCAGTGGCCGCTGGCCGAGCTGCGCCGGCGTGTGGGCTATGTGGGCCAGGAGATCTTTTTGTTCGACGGGTCGCTGCGCGATAACCTCTTCATCGCCATGAACCCCGAAGAGCGCCGGCGTGCCGAACCTTACCTCGACGCCATCTTAAAGCTGGCCGGTCTTCAAGACTTTGTGCACGATCACCCCGACGGGCTCGATGCCCCGATGGGCGAGCGTGGCGCGCGGCTTTCCGGCGGCCAGAAGAAGAGGGTGGCGCTGGCTCGTGCTCTACTGCGAGATCCCGACCTGATCATCATCGATCAGATGGCCACCGACCTTGAGGAGTCGCTCAACGCGCGCATCTTCAGTGCGCTGCGTGACCGAAAGCTCACCATGATCTATCTGGGGCACCGCGTGCCGGCAGGCCTCAACCCCGAACACGTCTTCTGGATGGAGGCGGGCTGCCTGCATCCCGGTCCCCCCGATCTCTACCAACCCTGATGCCTCGCGGAGCTTTGCGCCCATGACTTTCACCGACTCCCAGCGTTTTACCGCCCGCGAAGATCTCGTCGTCGAAGCGATCGACGATCAGATCGTCATCCTCGACTTAAACGGCGATCGCTGCTTTGGTCTCAATGCCCAGGGCGTGCTGCTGTGGCAACGCATCCGCGAAGACGCCCCTACGGTCGCCGAGCTCATCGCGCTGCTCCAGCAGACCTACGCCATCGACGTCGAGCGTGCCCGCACAGACCTCCTCGCCTTCTTGAGCGCTCTGCAGAGTGCCGGCCTCCTGCTGGAGCACACCCAGACCTCATGAGCGCCTTGAACCACTACCGCATCTACGACCAGCCCATCGCCTGCGATCGCCCCCTGAACTTCGCACCGATCCCCTCCTCAGAGCGCGAAGATCACACGGGCATCTGGACGATCGAAGAGCGCGATCGCCCTTCAATAGAGGGCGATCGCATCCACGATCTCGAAGATCACCCCGGCGGCGATCGCCTCGAAGTCTTCCAATCCGCAGCAGGGCAGGGCGAGATCACCTACGCCGACTGGCACTTCGCCTTCGATCTTCCCAGCCACCAGATCGCGTACGAGCCCCCCGAGAACTCCGCCTGGGCGCTCGACACTCTGCTGGAACGCATCGTCCTCCCCATCGCGCTGCTCACCACCGATCGCCCCCTGGTCGCCCTCCACGGCAGCGCGCTGCGACTTCCCGACGGCGACACCATCGCCATCATCGGCGACTCCGGCGCCGGCAAGAGCACCACTGCGCTGGGGCTTGTGCGTCGCGGCGCCACACTGCTGGCCGACGATCTGGTGCTCGTCGATGTCGAGCGACGCCTCCTGCTGGCCGGCGCCCCCTCACTCCGACTGGCCCTCCCGCAGGACGCCATCCCCGAGGCCAGCATAAGCCTTCCCACACCCTCGCCCGATCCCAAACGCATCTTCGTACTCCCCGACGCCCCCGCCTCCGGCCGCGCGCTGCCCCTGACCCACCTCTTCAGCCTGGGCGGCGAGCCGCACTCCGATCGTGACTTCGAGCTGACCCAACCCCGCGGCGGACACGCCGCCGCGCTCCTCCTCGACCAGTGTTTTGCCTTCTCCCAGGCCGATCCCGCTGCCGACGAGGCCCGCTTTCGCCGCGCGATGCGCCTGCTGCGCACCTCGCCACTGACCCGCGTGGAGTTTCGCCGCGGCGCAAACACCCTCACCCAGCTCGACGCCATCGCCCACGCCCTGGGCACCAACGCCGAGGCGCACTGATGCCCCTTCGACGCCTCGTCGCCGCCGGCGTCCGCCACGCAGAGGCTTTTGCCCTGGTCGCCGCCGCACACCTTCTTATCGAAACCACCGGCTGGGATCGCGCGCGCGCCGCAAGCGATCGCCTCCTGCCCCGGCGCGGCCGCGATCGCGCCCCCTCACTACCCGAGGCGCATCACGCGCTCGCTATTGCCATCGAGCAAAGCGTTCTTCGCACAAGCCGCCTTATCCCAGGCGCCCGCTGCGCCCCCCGCGCGCTGGCCGCCCGCCACATGCTCGCCAGACGCGGCATCCCCTCAAAGCTCATCGTCGGCCTGCGCCTCAAGCCTCGCCCCGAAGGCCACGCCTGGCTGGAGATCGGCACTCCTCCCGACCTCGTGCGCCTCTTTGCCCGCGATCCCTCCACCTACACCCCCCTGGACGCTCTCACCGGGAAGAGGCCCGCATCGCCCCGATCTCCAACGCCCACGCCATCTTCTGCGTAGCCACTCTATGCCTTGCGATCCTCGATCACCGCTCCACAACGATCCACGCTTGACATCGCAAGACGCCTTTCTATAATCCGCCGTCCGAAGCCCCCCGGTCTGGCCTTTGTCATGCCCGACCACACGCTCCTCGGTGGCTTCCGCAAACGAAATTCGCCGCTCTAAGTTGCCCGTCACCATCCGATGGGGTAAGCAGCCCCGCAGACGGTGATGTCTCCGATATGGTGCAACGCGCCTCTCGTAGGTGCGACAAACAGGTACATGTATGCCCACGATTAACCAACTGGTTCGCAAAGGTCGCAAAAAGATTGTCTCCAAGACGACGGCGCCGGCTCTTAAGAGCTGCCCGCAGAAGCGTGGTGTCTGCACCCGCGTCTACACCACGACTCCCAAGAAGCCGAACTCCGCGCTTCGTAAGGTCGCTCGTGTTCGTCTGACCAACGGTATGGAAGTCACCAGCTACATCCCCGGTGAGGGACACAACCTCCAGGAGCACAGTGTCGTGCTCATCCGTGGCGGTCGTGTCAAAGACTTGCCCGGTGTGCGCTACCACATCGTTCGCGGCACCCTCGACGCCGTCGGCGTCCAGTCCCGCCGTCAGGGCCGCAGCAAGTACGGCACCAAGAAGCCGCGCTAAAACGCCCCGGATTTCTCGCGATTTTTCGCCCGGTGGCTCGCTTTGGCGACCTGTGTCGGGCCTTCGCACCTACGAATTGAGAGCTTAAGTCATGCCAAGAAGAAGAGTGGTCCAGAAGCGCCCGATCCTCCCGGATCCCAAGTTCAACGACAAGCTGATCACCCAGTTTGTCAACGTCATGATGCGCGACGGCAAGAAGTCCACCGCCGAACGCATCATGTACGATACCCTCGATGTCATCGAGTCGAAGACTGGTGGCGAAGATCCCCTCCGCGTCTTCAAGCGCAGCATCGACAACCTGCGTCCGATGGTTGAAGTTCGCTCGCGCCGCGTCGGTGGTTCCACCTACCAGGTGCCCGTCGAAGTCCGCCCCGAGCGCCGCACCGCCCTGGCCATCCGCTGGCTGATCCAGGCCGCGCGTGCCCGCAACGAAAAGACGATGGTCGACAAGCTCACCAACGAGATCCTCGACGCGTCGAACAACCGCGGCACCGCCGTGCGTAACAAAGAGAACGTGCACCGTATGGCCGAGGCCAACCGCGCGTTCGCGCACTACCGCTGGTAATACCCGCGCCGGGCTCCCCCCGACGCGCACATGCTCCATCAGGCGCATCGGACGGTGCCCTCCGAAGACCCGGTGAGGTCCTTATCGCTCCCTTCCGAGCCGATAAGGCCTGACCGGGTCTTCGCGTTTTACTTTCCTTCGGGCTGGAATGATCCACCTTCCAGTCCCGCTCCATCTGCTCTCGCTTCCCCCGAGAACCGGGGACATAAGCGATCCCAACTGCGACCTTCACACAGGCAGGGCGACCGTGGCACGAAGTCTATCTCTCGAAAAGACCCGCAACATCGGCATCATGGCGCATATCGACGCCGGTAAGACCACGACCACCGAGCGCATCCTCTTCTACACAGGGAAGTCGCATAAGATTGGCGAGGTCCACGACGGCGCGGCCGAAATGGACTGGATGGAGCAGGAGCGCGAGCGCGGCATCACCATCACCAGCGCCGCGACCACCTGCTACTGGTCGACCAACGACGTCAAACACCGCATCAACATCATCGACACCCCCGGCCACGTCGACTTCACCATGGAAGTCGAACGTTCGCTGCGCGTGCTCGACGGTGCCATCGCGGTCTTCTGCGGCGTCGGCGGCGTTGAGCCCCAGTCCGAAACGGTCTGGCGCCAGGCCAACCGCTACAAGGTCCCCCGGATCGCCTTCGTCAACAAACTCGACCGCATCGGCGCCGATCTCGATCGCGTCGTGCAGATGATGGTCGATCGCCTCAAAGCCCGCCCGGTGCGCATGCAGATCGCCATCGGTGCCGAAGACGGCTTCCGCGGCGTCATCGATCTCGTCACCATGAGCGCCATCGTCTGGCACGATGAGTCGCTCGGCGCCGAGTACGACATCCTCGAGATCCCCGAAGAACTCAAAGACGAGGCCCAGGCCGCGCGCGAAGAACTTCTGGAGATCTGCGCCGAGCTCGACGAAGAGCTCATGGACAAATACCTCGAAGGTGAAACCCTCACCGAAGACGAGATCCGTCGCGCCGTGCGCAAGGGCACGCTCGCGCTTGAGATCGTGCCGGTCTTCTGCGGCTCGGCCTACAAAAACAAAGGCGTCCAGCCCCTGCTTGACGCCGTCATCCGCTACCTCCCGGCCCCGGTCGATGTCCCGGCGATCGATGGCGTCACCCCCGACGCCTACAAGCGCCTGACCGAAGGTCTCGGCGAGCCCGGCGAAGATGACATGGTGCGCCGCGCGGCCTCCGACGATGAGCCCTTCAGCGCGCTGGCCTTCAAGATCATGAGTGATCCCTACGTGGGCCACCTCACCTACTTCCGCGTCTACTCCGGGGTGCTCTCCAGCGGCAGCTACACTTACAACGCCACCAAAGGTAAGCGTGAGCGCATCGGCCGCATCCTCCTGATGCACGCCAACCGCCGCGAAGAGATCGATGAAGTCCGCGCCGGCGACATCGCCGCCGTCGTCGGCATGCGCAACACCACCACCGGCGACACCTTAAGTGATGAGCATCACCCGGTGGTCCTCGAAGCGATCGACTTCCCCGAGCCGGTCATCGAGATCGCCATCGAACCGCAGACCGTCGCCGACCAGGGCAAGCTCTCCGACAGCCTCCAGAAACTCGCTGTCGAAGATCCCAGCTTCCAGGTCAAAGTCGACGAAGAGACCGGCCAGACGATCATCGCAGGGCAGGGCGAACTTCACCTGGAGATCATCGTCGATCGCCTGCTTCGCGAATTCAAAGTCGGCGCCAACGTCGGTAAACCCCAGGTCGCCTACCGCGAAACAGTCGGAAACACCGTCACCCACCGTGAAAAACTCGAGAAGCAGTCCGGTGGCAAGGGCATGTTCGCCGAGGTCGAGATCAAACTCTCGCCCAACGAGCGCGGCCAGGGCATCACCTTCGAAGAGTCCATTAAGGGCGGGGCCATCCCCAAAGAGTTCTTCGGCGCGATCGAACGCGGCGTGCGTGAAGCCACCGAGGCCGGCGCGATCGCTGGCTACCCCGTCGTCGACATCCACGTTGAGCTCGTCGATGGATCCTTCCACGAGGTCGACTCCAACGAGCTGGCTTTCAAGATCTGCGCGCTCATGGCCGTCAAGTCCGCCATCCGCGATGCCGATCCGCAGCTCCTCGAACCGATGATGAGCGTCGAGGTCGTCACCCCCGAAGAGTTCATGGGTGATGTGATCGGCGATATCAACGCCCGCCGCGGATCGGTCGGTGGCATGGAGCCCCGCGCCGGATCACAGGTGATCAGCGCCCAGGTGCCCCTCTCGGCGATGTTCGGCTACTCCACCGATCTGCGCAGCCGCAGCCAGGGTCGCGCCAGCTACTCGATGCACTTCTCGCACTACGAGATTGTGCCCAGAGCGATCAGCGTAGCCCTGATCAACCGCATGATGGGCATCTACCCGGACTGACCCTTCGATGGGCCGCAAGGGGTGCGGACAAAAGGCGATTTCCACCTTGATCTGTTGACACCCCTACTGTATGGTCCGCACTCCCTGAGCCTGGGCGCCGGGGATTACTACCGCTTACGACGGCCCGAAACGCCGCCAATGACGCGGTGTTACGGGATTTTTGGTTCCCTCAGGTCAAGCCCGCTTGACCCACGGCAGCTGCTGCCGGTGAGGGAGCCTTGAATTTTGCGCTAACCGCTGGGTTTCGCACTTTCTGGCCTGAAGTCCTCAGGTCAGTCGACGAGGTTTGTGACATGGCGAATGAGAAGATTCGAATCAAGCTGAAGGCGTACGACCACAAGCTGCTCGACGCGTCGGCTGCCGACATCGTAGAGACGGCTAAGCGCACCGGTGCGCGCGTTGCGGGGCCCATACCCCTTCCCACGCGCATCAACCGCTGGACGGTCCTGCGTAGCCCCTTCATCGACAAAAAGTCTCGCGAGCAGTTCGAGATGCGCACCCACAAGCGCCTTCTCGACATCCTCGATCCGACGCAGCAGACGCTCGACGCTCTGATGCGCCTGGATCTCGCTGCGGGCGTGGACGTCGAAATCAAGACCTGATCGCGCCTTTGGGTGGGCCTCGGCAGGTCCGCCTTAACGCGATCTTGTACTAAAGCCGGTCTCCTGAACCTCCCTTCGCTCGTTGTGAGCAGGGCGGGGCGGGCGACCATGGACCCACTCTTTCGCCCGTCCGAGCCTTAGTCAGGGCGGCGCAGGAGAAGTTATGAAAATTGAAGTCGTCGATTTGAAGAACAAGGCGACCGGAGAGATCGAGCTCGCTGAGAGCGTGTTCGGTGTTCCGGTTCGTGAGCATTTGTTCTGGGAAGTGGTCAACTGGCAGCGTGCCAAGCGCCGTGCCGGCACCCACCAGACCAAGACCCGCGGCCAGGTCCGCGGCGGTGGTCGCAAGCCCTGGCGCCAGAAAGGCACCGGCCGCGCCCGCCAGGGTACCACCCGCGCGCCCCACTGGGTCGGCGGTGGCACCGTCTTCGGCCCCCAGCCCCGTGACTACGGCTACGCGATGCCCAAGAAGAAGCGTCGCGCCGCCCTCTGCTCCGCGCTCAGCATGAAGTTGGGTAAGGGGCAGCTCAAAGTCGTGGACAACTGGGAACTCCCCCAGATCAAGACCAAGCTCGCCATCGAGACGTTGAGCAACCTGGAAGCGCCCCGCGCCCTGGTTGTCGATGTGACCTCGCGCAATGAAGGCGATAACTCGGTCACCCACAACGATAATCTTCGCCTGTCGGTGCGCAACCTCAAGGAAGCCAAGTACCTGGCTGTTGAGGGCCTCAACGTTGAGGATATCCTGCGTTATGACTACGTGATTCTCTCGCGCAGCGCCGTCGAGCAACTCCAGGAGGCATTGCAGTCATGACCAACCTCTACGACATCATCATTCGCCCGGCGCTCACCGAGAAGACCACCCAGCTGGCTGAACACAACCAGTACGTGTTCCGCGTCGACCGCAAAGCGAACAAGTACCAGATTCGCCAGGCCGTCGAGAAAATCTTCGGCGTCGACGTTGTCAAGGTCAACACTCTGGTGATGCCCAGCAAGCCCAAGCGTGTGGGACGAAGCCTCGGACGCCGCGCCGCCTTCAAAAAGGCGATCGTGACGGTAGCCGACGGTCAGACCATCGACCTGTACGCGCTCGAGGGGACCGAAGCCGGCGGTGAGGTCTAATCGACCCCCGACCCGTTGCTTTGAGTCCAATTGCCAGGATATCGCAATCGCGTTTTAGAAGGCAGGTATAACGATGGCCATGAAAGAGTTTAACCCCACGTCTCCGGGACGGCGCTTCCTGCGTCTTCCGGATTCCAAAGAAGTGATCACCAAGAGCAAGCCTGAGAAGGCACTCACCGAGAAGATTACCCGCTCCGGCGGCCGTAATCAGTCCGGTCACATGACGGTCCGCCACCGCGGCGGCGGCCACAAGCGCCGCTACCGTCAGGTTGACTTCAAGCGCACCAAGACCGGTGTGCCGGCGAAAGTCGCCGCGATCGAGTACGATCCCAACCGCACCGCCTACCTGGCGCTGCTCCACTACGCTGACGGTGAGAAGGCCTACATCATCGCCCCGCAGAAGCTTGCGGTCGGTGACACGGTCGTCTCCAGCGCGCATGCCGACATCAAGCCCGGCAACTCCCTGCGTCTGCGCTACATCCCCACCGGTACGGTCATCCACAACGTGGAACTGCGCCCGGGCAAGGGTGGCCAGATGGCTCGCTCCGCGGGCACCTGGGCCCAGCTGATGGCCAAAGAAGGCAAGTACGCGCTTCTGCGTCTTCCCTCCGGCGAGATCCGCCAGGTCCTGATGACCTGCCGGGCCACCGTGGGCGCGGTCTCCAACCGCGAGCACGAGAACACCTCGCTCGGTAAGGCCGGTCGCACCCGCTGGAAGGGCTTCCGTCCCTCGGTTCGTGGCGTCGCCATGAACCCGGTCGACCACCCCCACGGTGGTGGTGAAGGCCGCACCTCCGGTGGTCGCCACCCGGTGACCCCCTGGGGCCAGAAGACCAAGGGTAAGAAGACGCGCAGCAACAAGCGCACCGACAAGTTCATCGTCAAGCGTCGTAAGTCGCGCAAGTAAACCGCTCGCCCCACGCCGGCGAGTCACTCGCCGGCCGGTCGGGCACACACTGCGCCAAGGAGATAGATCGTGCCACGTTCAGTCAAAAAAGGGCCCTTTGTCGACACCGGGCTTCAGCGTAAAGTCACCCGCGCTCGTGAAACCAGCGACCGCCGTGCGATCAAAACCTGGAGCCGCCGCTCCATGATCGTGCCCGAGTTCATCGGCTTGACTTTTGCCGTCCACAACGGCAAAGAGTTTGTCCCCGTGTTCGTGACCGAGAATATGGTCGGGCATAAGCTCGGTGAGTTCGCGCCTACCCGTACCTTCTACGGGCACGCCGCCGATCGCAAAGCCAAGGGTCGTCGCTAAGCGGGTCGCCGCGGCGGAGTCTCTCCGCCTCGGCCCTCTCTAAGACGCGCTTCCCCGTCACGAGATCAAAGTTTCCCGTCGACCGCTGCCCGCTCTCAAGGGCACAGGCGGCGGCTCATCGAGTTGAGTTTTTGCCATGAGCAAACCAAAACAAAAGACGCATCGTGCGAACCAGGCGTCCGCACAGAACATTCGCATCGCGCCGCGCAAGGCGCGCATCGTCGTCGACCTGGTCCGTAACCGGCCGGTCGAAGAGGCGCTGCAGATCTTGCAATTCACGCCCAAGAAGGCCGCCCCGCTGGTCGCCAACCTCATTGAGTCGGCGATTCACAATGTGATGAACAGCGAACAGCTCGACTGGGACACCGACGATCTGTACGTCGCTCAGGCCTACGTCAACGAAGGCCCCACGCTGCGCCGCTTCATGCCGCGCGCTCAGGGTCGAGCGACCCGGATCAACAAGCGAACCAGTCAAATCACCGTGGTCCTGCAGCCCCGCGTCTAACGCGTCGCCAGGTCCCACACGGTCTCAGGAGGTCGATTTTGGGTCAAAAAGTACATCCTACGGGATTTCGGTTGGGGATCATTCGCCCCTGGAGCTCCAAGTGGTACGAGGAGAAGAACTACGCCAAGTGGCTCCACGAAGATCTCGCGATCAAAAACTACATCAACAAAAACCTCGGCTCGACCGGCATCAGCTCGGTGGACATTGAGCGCCTGGCCAACAAGGTCAAGGTGACCATCCACTCCGCCAAGCCCGGTATCCTTATCGGTAAGCGTGGCGCCGGTATCGAAGGCCTTAAAAACGAACTTCAGAAGAAGACCGAAGGCGAAGTCTTCGTCAACATTCAGGAAGTCCGTAAGGCCGAGCTCGATTCCAAGCTCGTCGCCGAATCCATCGCCCAGCAGCTGGAGCGTCGTGTCAGCTTCCGCCGCGCGATGAAGAAGGCCGTGCAGACCACGATGAAGTTCGGTGCCAAGGGCATCCGCGTCAACGCCGCCGGTCGCCTGGGCGGCGCGGAGATGGGTCGCCGTGAGTGGTACCTCGAAGGTCAGGTCCCGCTTCACACCCTGCGCGCCGATATCGATTACGGCACCGCCGAAGCCAAGACCACCTACGGTATCATCGGTATCAAAGTGTGGATCTACAAAGGCGAAGTTCTCGAACGCTGATGCGTCACTGGACCGCCCTTAAACAGGGCGGTCCGACGCCATAGATGGATATCAAGGAGTCCTACAATGCTTAGTCCCAAGCGCGTCCGGTGGCGTAAGCCACACAAAGGGCGTACCAAAGGCAAGGCCTACCGCGGCAGCACCGTCTCGTTCGGCGAGTACGGCATGATCGCCCTGGAGCCCGGCCGTCTGACCGCCCGTCAGATCGAGGCGGCGCGTATCGCCATGACCCGTCACATTCGCCGTGGTGGGAAAATCTGGATCCGCGTCTTCCCCGACCGCTCCATCACCCGCAAGCCCGCCGAGACCCGAATGGGTAAAGGTAAAGGCTCGCCTGAGATGTGGGTCTCGCTCGTCAAACCGGGCCGAGTCCTCTACGAAATGGACGGTGTGCCTGCTGACATGGCCAAAGAGGCGTTCCGCCTGGCCGGTCACAAGCTCCCGATCAAGACCAAGTTCGTCGTGCGAGGAGAAGTGCTATGAAATCCGCAGAACTGCGTGAAAAGAACGAACAGGAACTGCGTGAACTGGCCGGTCAGCTTCGCGATGACCTCTTCCGTATGCGTCTGAAGCACTACACCGGTCAGCTCCAGCAGACCAGCCAGCTGCGCCAGACGCGTCGCGACATCGCCCGGGTTGAGACTCTCCTTCGTGAGCGTCAGGGCTGATCGCGTCGTCGACGCGTACCAAGTTTAGGAGCAAGAAATGGAAGCGGAACAGCAGGCAACCGAACGCGGCCAGCGCAAAACGCGCGTCGGTCACGTCGTAAGCAACCAGATGGATAAGACGGTCGTCGTCGCCGTCATTCGTCGCTACATGCACCCCAAGTACAAGAAGTACGTCAAAGAGCGTCTCAAGTACAAAGTGCATGATGAGACCAATGACTGTGGCATCGGCGACAAGGTCCTCATTGAAGAGACTCGTCCCATGTCGCGCCACAAGCGCTGGCGAGTTAAGCAAATCATCGAGCGCGCCCCGGCGGTCTAATCCCCCCAGGGAGTACTCTATTGAGCGCCGCCAACCCGGCCCTCTCACACACTGTGCGAGGGCCAGGCGCGGCCTCGACGGACGAGGTAGGTCATGATTCAAATGCAAACCCGACTCGGCGTCGCGGACAACTCCGGCGCGCGTGAAGTCCAGTGCATCAAAGTGCTGGGCGGCTCCAAGCGTCGCTACGCTTCGATCGGCGACACCATCATCGTGTCGGTCAAAGAAGCGCTGCCCAATTCCAAAGTGAAGAAGGGCGACGTCAAGCGCGCTGTCGTCGTGCGTACCAAGAAAGAGATCGCACGTCCCGACGGCACTTACATCCGCTTCGACGACAACGCGGCGGTCATCATCGATAACCAGAATCAGCCGGTGGGCACTCGTATCTTTGGGCCGGTGGCCCGCGAGCTGCGCGCCCGCGAATACATGCGCATCGTCAGCCTGGCGCCCGAAGTCCTCTGAAGGGTTGCCAGCCGGCGTCCCGGCGCGGGAAGAGGGAGATTGAGATGCAGGTAAAGAAAAACGATAAGGTGATCATCCTCACCGGAAAGGATCGCTCGCTTACCGGCGAAGTGATCGCTGTCGATCGCAAGAACGGCAAGGTGAAGGTGGCTCGCCGCAACATGATGGTCAAGCACCGCAAGCCCAACCCCATCACAGGGGAAGCTGGCGCGCGCATTGACATCGAAAACTGGATCGACGCCTCCAACGTCGCGCTCTACAGCGAGAAGAAGGGCGGTGCGATTCGCACCAGCGCTCGCTGGCGTGGCAAGGACGGTGAGCTCTTCACCACCAAGCGCGACGCTGTCGCCAGCTTCGGCGGTGACGAAGGCGCCCAGGTCAAGAAGGTGCGCTACAGCACCAAGACCGAAGAAGTCTTCGAGTAAGATCTTTCACAGCGAGCGTCCCCGAGATCCGGGGGCGCTCGTTGCGCTTGACACATCCGGGCGCGTTCGTTAAGTAGGGCGCCCTCTGTACGGCGATGAAGATCGTCTTCATCGTCTTTTTTGTGTGAGGCGCCAACCTCCGGGGCTCTTCAAGCGCTTCTGCGCTTGCTCCCCGGGTGAGAAAACCGTTTTAGGCTGGTGGTACAGAAACCTGCCAGCGATGGAGAACCCAAAATGGCGTTTTTGGAACAGAAGTACCGTAATGAGATCGTCCCCGCGCTGATGGAGGAGCACACCTTCTCCAACCCGATGAGGGTTCCGCGCATCAAGAAAGTCTCGGTGAACATGGGCCTGGGCGAAGCCGTCCAGAACTCCAAGATCATCGAAGGTGCCGCCGCCGAGATGGCCATCATCACCGGCCAGAAGCCCGTCGTCGCTCGCGCTCGTCGCTCCATTGCGACCTTCAAGCTGCGCGAAGGGATGCCGATCGGCGTCAAAGTCACCCTGCGCGGTGAGCGTATGTGGGAATTTCTTGAGCGCCTGATCTACGTTGCGCTTCCCCGTGTTCGCGACTTCAAGGGCATCAGCCCCAAGTCGTTCGACGGCCACGGAAACTACTCGCTCGGTGTGCGTGAGCAGATCATCTTCCCGGAAATCGACTACGATAAGGTCGACAAGATCCGCGGGATGAACATCACGATCGTCACCAGCGCGGAGAACGACGAAGTGGGCCTGGCTCTGCTGCGCAAGCTGGGCATGCCCTTCCGCAAGTAAGCACTGTGAGCGCGTTGGCCGGCCGAGGCCGCGCGCTCCCAATCGTTTGGTTCGGCCCGACACGCGGAGATACGTGTGGCACGCAAAGCTCTTGTAGAAAAATCGAAGAAGAAGGCGAAGTTCGCCGTGCGCGAGTACAACCGCTGCCCCCGCTGCGGTCGCTCACGGGCGTACCTTCGTAAGTTCGACATGTGCCGGATTTGCTTCCGTGAACTTGCCCTGCGCGGCGAGCTCCCGGGTGTGACGAAGGCCAGTTGGTAAGTTAACCAGAACTCGCGACGAGGGATTCGGCCAAAGGTGGTCGCTTCAACCTCGCCGCACACTTCGGTAAAGGCCTCTCATCCTCACCGCGTCTGCGGGCTTCCACTAAGCCTGCAACCCTGTGAGCGAGAGGAACCGGACCGAACAAGGAGTGATCATGGGAGTGGTGCAAGATCCGGTAGCGGATATGCTCACCCGTATTCGTAACGGCCAGCAGGCCGGTCACGCCACGGTGGAGATGCCCGCCAGCAACCTGAAGTACGCGGTCATCCAGATCCTGGCCGATCGCGGCTACGTCGGCGGCGTGGAGCGCCTCGATGAGGGCCCCCAGGGCAAGCTCGTCGTCACGCTTCGCTACGACAAGGATGAAGTCGGCATGATTCGCTCGCTTAAGCGAGTGAGCAAGCCCTCTCGCCGCGTCTACGTCGGTGTCGGTGAAATCCCCAGCGTGCTCAATGGCCTCGGCCTGGCGGTGCTCTCCACCTCGCGTGGTGTGCTCTCCGACGCCGACGCCCGCGCGGCCAAGGTCGGCGGTGAGCTGCTCTGCACCGTTTACTGAGCCTTTGACCTCGGGAGAATAAAATGAGTCGAATTGGTAAACAGCCGGTAACCATCCCGGAGAAAGTCGACGTCAAACTCGACGGTCACACGATCCTGGTCAAAGGCCCCAAGGGCGAGTTGAGCCGTGAGCTCAGCCAGGAAGTGGAAGTGAAGATCGAAGATGGTGAGATCATCATCTCGCGTCGCGATGAGGGCCGCACCGCCCGCAGCTTCCAGGGCCTTGTGCGCAGCCTGGTCGCCAACATGGTCGAAGGCGTCTCCGAGGGCTACAAGCGCTCGCTGGAGATCAACGGCGTTGGCTACCGTGCCGAACAGCGCGGTCAGTTCATTCGCTTCGACCTGGGCTACAGCCACCCGATCATGTTCGAGCTGCCCGCTTCGGTCAGCGCCACCATCGAGCGTCAGACGCAACTGACGCTGGAGAGCGTGGACAAAGAGCTGCTCGGTCAGGTTGCAGCCAAGATCCGTGGCCTGCGTAAGCCGGAGCCCTACAAGGGCAAGGGCATCAAGTACAGCGACGAAATCATCCGTCGTAAGGCTGGCAAGTCCGGCGCCTAATCGCACCCCCTCGCCTCCGGGCGAAGGGTTCACTGAAGAGGTCTCATCATGCTTAGTAAGAGCGATAAAGCGAGCAACCGGCTTCGCCGCAAGCGTCGCATTCGCAAGAAGATCACGGGTACCGCCGAGCGTCCGCGCCTGACGGTGTTCCGCTCCAACTCCGGCATCTACGCGCAGCTTGTCGATGATATCGACGGCCGCACGCTCGCCGCAGCTGGCAGCAACGATAAAGAGAAGCGCTCGGAGTTGTCCGAGCTCGACAAGACCGCCCAGGCCAAAGAAGTGGGTAAGCTTCTTGCCGCGCGTGCCCTCGAGAAGGGCATCGATCAGGTGGTCTTCGATCGCAACGGATTCATCTACCACGGTCGCATCGCGGCGGTGGCCGAGGGGGCCCGCGAAGCGGGCCTCCAGTTCTGATAGGGAGGCACTGTGGCACAAGGACGACGTAGAAGAAGCGCCGACTCGGATCTCCGTGATCAGGTCGTCGCCATCAGCCGAGTCTCGAAAGTCGTCAAGGGCGGCCGTCGATTCAGCTTTGGCGCGATTGTGGTCGTCGGCGACGGCGACGGTCGCGTTGGGGTTGGACACGGTAAGGCCAATGAGGTCCCCGAGGCGATCCGCAAGGCGAACGAGCAGGCCCGCAAATCCATGATCACCGTGCCGCTTCTCGATGGCACCATTCCCCACGAAGCGCTGGGCCGTTTTAACTCCGGTCGCGTGCTCCTTCGTCCGGCCAGCGCCGGTACCGGTATCATCGCCGGTGGGGCGGTGCGCTACATCCTCGAGCTTGCCGGTGTCGGCAACATCCTCTCCAAGAGCCTGGGCTCCAACAACCCGCACAACGTCGTGCGGGCCACCATGGACGCCCTCAAGCAGCTCAGCGATCCGGATGATTACCGCCGCCGTCTCGGTCAGGATGTCAGCGAAGAAGCCAGCGCCTGATTCGGGTAGAGAGTCCCGCGTGGCGCGATGCAAACCATCGCGCCGCGCGGCCGCTCTCACCCCCACCCATGAGCCGATCGCCGGTGCGCTTGATTTGCACTGTGCGTTCGATATAGGAGCACACCATGGCTCAGCTTAAAGTCACTCTGGTGCGTGGCCTCGCCGGTAAAACCGAGCGTCAGCGCGCCAACGTACATAGCCTGGGACTGCGCAAGATTCGCGACAGCGTGGTCGTTACCGATCATCCCACCACCCGTGGCCAGATCGCCAAGGTCCAGCACCTGGTGACCGTGGAAACGATTGAGGAATAATCATGACTGATCTCACCAACCTTAAAGCCCCCAAAGGGGCGAACCGAAAGCGCAAGCGTGTCGGTCGCGGTCATGGCTCCACCCTCGGCAAAACCGCCGGTAAGGGTCAGAAGGGCCAGAAAGCCCGCAGCGGTGGTTCGGTGCATGCTCGCTTCGAGGGTGGTCAGACTCCGCTCCATCGGCGCCTGCCGAAGGTCGGTTTCTCCAACCCCTTCGAGAAGCACTACACCATCATCAATCTTCAGGACCTTGAGCGCGTCTTTGAGGACGGCGATACCGTCGATCTCGAGTCGTTGCGTTCCAAGGGCCTGGTCAAGCGAAACCTCGACGGCGTGAAGATCCTGGGCAACGGTGAACTGACCAAGAAGCTTTCGGTCAAAGCCACCAAGTTCAGCAAGTCCGCGAAAGCGGCGATCGAAGGCGTCGGGGGCAGCGTAGAGGTTATCTGACGTGGCAGGTAAGTTTCGAGATATACCGAAGATCCCTGAGCTGCGTCGGCGGTTGCTCTTTACGGCGGGGCTCCTGGCGATCTATCGGATCGGCGTGTTCATTACCGTTCCCGGTGTCGACCGAGGGTCGATGTCCGAGATGATGTCGGGCGACGGTGGTGGGCTTCTGGGCCTTGTAAACCTCTTTACCGGCGGCGCGCTGGAGATGATGAGCATCTTCGCGCTCGGGATCATGCCCTACATCTCGTCCTCCATTATCTTTCAGCTGATGCAGGTGGTCGTTCCGGCCATCGAGCGTCTTAAGAAAGAAGGGGAGTCGGGGCGTAAGAAGATCACTCAGTACACCCGCTACGGTACGGTGGTTCTGGGGATCATCCAGGGTTTCGGCATCTCGCTCTACCTGGAGAACATGCACAACTCCAACCCGGAGCTAGGCCTGCTGGTCTCGCCCGGGTGGCCTTTCCGTCTGTTGACTGTGTTGACGCTGACCGCGGGCACGGTGTTTGTGATGTGGCTCGGTGAGCAGATCACTGAGCGGGGTATTGGTAACGGGATCTCGCTTATCATTACCGGCGCGATCATCGCCTCCTTCCCCACCGCGCTCTTCCAGACCTATACGCAGTACACGACCGGCGCGATGAGCACCTTCACGGTGGGTATTCTGCTGGTGGTGGCGATCGGCGTGACGGCCTTCATCGTCTTGATGGAGACCGCGCAGCGTCGCATCCCGCTTCAGTACGCCAAGCGTATGGTCGGGCGTAAGATCTACGGGGGGCAGGCACACCACCTGCCGCTCAAGGTGAACATGGCCGGCGTTATCCCGCCGATCTTCGCCATGTCGCTGCTGATCTTCCCGACCACCATCGCCAGTTACTTCCAGGATCATCCCATCGGTCAGTTCATTCAGACCGTGCTCGTTCCTGGCGACTGGCGCTACAACCTGATCTACGTCGTTCTGATCATCTTCTTCTGCTACTTCTACACGGCCGTCCAGGTGAACCCGATGGACATCGCCGATAACCTGAAGAAGTCCAACGCTTTCGTGCCCGGCATTCGCCCCGGCAAGAAGACTGCGGAGTACATCGATCAGCTTCTGACGCGACTGACCACCGCCGGCGCCATTTACGTGGCTGCGGTCTGCGTCCTGCCTTACTTCCTCATCGATGAGCTCGGCGTGAACTTCTACTTCGGTGGAACCAGCCTGCTCATTCTGGTGGTCGTCGGTCTGGATACGGTCGGTCAGATTGAGAACCATCTCATCACGCGCCACTATGAAGGTTTCGGCGCGCGGCCCGGTTCGGCCGAGGGTAGCTCCCGCATTAAGGGACGTACCCTGGATGAGCCCGAAAACACCTGAGCGCCTCTCGGGGCGTTGCGCTGAACGAACAAACCCACCGCATGCGGTGGGTTTGTTCGCTTGCGCCCCGGTAAAGCGCGCTCATATTGAGCCCTACGAGGAACGTATGTCGAAGAGACGACTTATGATGCTGGGCCCCCCCGGGGCCGGCAAAGGCACCCAGGCCAAGCGGATCGCCACTGAGAAGAGCATCCCGCATATCTCCACCGGCGATATGCTGCGAGAAGCGCGGCGCAAGGGAACGGAGATGGGCAAAGAGGCGGCGCGCTATATGGACGCCGGTCAGCTTGTGCCCGATGAGGTGGTGATCGGCATTGTCCGCGATCGCCTCGACGAGGATGACGCCAGTCAGGGATTTATCCTCGATGGCTTCCCCCGCACCCGTGCTCAGGCCGAGGCCTTGCAGCAGATGGGCATTGAGCTCGATGCGGTGCTCAATATCGTCGTCAGCGATGAGGCCGTGATCGGTCGTCTCGGCGGTCGAATCAGCTGCCCCTCGTGCGGTGCGGTGTATCACGAGATGTTCAACCCGCCGGCCACCCCGGATGTCTGCGATGCCTGCGGATATCAGGGGCTGATCAAGCGTGATGACGATCAGCCGGCGGCGATCAAGAAGCGTCTGGAGGGCTACCACGCTCAGACAGCTCCGCTGATCGCGTTCTATCAAGAGATCGGCGCGCTGGTGGCGATCGATGGCGAGCAGTCGCCGGAAGAGGTCCACGACGCGATCGCGGAAGTGATCGGATAAAGATCAACACTCCTCGCTCCACCCGGATTCTCTCGCCATGTGGCATCTGGAGGATCCGGCGAGAGCAGGGGTGGTGATCATGCGCTGTGTGGGGCTTGACTTCCCACAGGGCACTGTGTATGAAACGCCCCCTTGCCATGCCCCGGTTGCGAGGGTGAAGTGCGCCCGTTGCGGGCATGTTGAGATCATAAGTTCATCATCGAGGAAACGATTCTATGGCGAAAGAAGAAGCCATTGAGGTACAGGGTAAAGTCATCGAGCCACTCCCCAACGCGATGTTTCGTGTTGAGCTGGAGAACGGCCACCAGGTTCTGGCACACATCTCCGGTAAAATGCGTATGCACTTTATCAAGATCTTGCCCGGAGACACGGTGACCGTGGAGCTCTCTCCCTACGATCTTACCCGCGGCCGAATCGTTTACCGCGAGAAATAATTTACGCAGCCGCGCGCTCCGACATCCGGGGTGCGTGTCGCTGGGATTGAAGGCCCATAGACAGGCCACGAAAGGAGTCGACGATGAAGGTACGTCCCTCGGTCAAACCCATGTGTGACAAGTGCAAGATCATCCGCCGCAAAGGCGTGGTTCGCGTGATTTGCGAGAACCCCCGCCACAAGCAACGGCAAGGCTAATCAACATTCGCGACGCCGGGGCCTCCCTTATGTATGAGGCGCTCTTGAGGCGGCGGATTTAAAAGAGTTCGATAGGAGAAAAACGTGGCACGTATTGCTGGTGTTGACCTGCCGCGCCGAAAGCGCGTCGATATCGCCCTGACCTACATCTACGGGATCGGCCACACGCTGGCCAAAGAGATCCTGGAGAAAGCCGAGGTCGATCCGTCCACGAGCACCGATGTGCTCGATGAGCTGGAAGTGCGGCGAATTCGCGAAGTGATCGAGCGTGGCTACCAGGTTGAAGGTGACCTGCGTCGTGAAGTCCAGATGAACATCAAGCGTCTCAAGGATCTGGGCTGCTACCGCGGTCTGCGTCACCGCCGGGGCCTCCCGGTGCGTGGTCAGCGTACCCGCACCAACGCCCGTACCCGCCGTGGCCCGCGCCGCGCGATGGTTCGCAAGAAGCGCTAAACTTTAGAGCGATAAAAGAAACGACGATCGCACCGATTCAGGTGAGCGTCGCGTCGTAGAGATGGCCGCGCGAGCGGCCCTTTACGGCGTTGAGCGGACCGGCGGGCGAAGGAGAATGAGATCATGGCAAAGCCGAAACAACGAACCAAGCGTCGCGTACGCAAGAATGTCCAGAACGGCATCGCGCATATTCACGCGACCTTCAACAACACCATCGTCACCCTGACCGACACCTCGGGCAACGCCCTGTCGTGGTCGAGCGCCGGTTCGCGTAGCTTCAAGGGCTCGCGTAAGTCGACGCCCTACGCCGCCGGCATCGCCGCGGAAGACGCCGCGCGCAAAGCCCAGGAGCACGGGCTGAAGTCGGTTGCGGTTTACCTCAAGGGCCCGGGCCCGGGTCGTGAGTCCGCGCTGCGCTCGTTGCAGTCGGCTGGCCTCAAGGTCACCGTGATCCGTGACGTGACCCCCTTGCCGCATAACGGGTGTCGTCCGCCCAAGCGTCGCCGCGTCTGATCGAAAGACTCGGTGTAAGGTGGATGCACTCGGGCCCCACGCCCCGCGCGTTGGGGCCCGCTGGTTGATGATTCTGTGGTGCGGAGGCAATGGAAATGTATCGAAACTGGCGCGACCTGATTAAACCTCGCGAAGTTGAGATCGATCAGCGCTCAAAGACCGACACGTACGCCAAGTTCGTGTGTGAGCCTTTCGAGCGTGGCTACGGCATCACCATCGGCAACGCGCTGCGGAGGATTCTCCTGAGCAGCATCGTTGGCGCGGCGGTGACCAAGATCAAGATCGACGGAGCGTTGCACGAATTCACCAGCCTGCCCGAGGTTAAGGAGGATGTCACCGACATCGTCCTCAACCTCAAGGAACTTCGCCTGAAGCTGCATGGCGATGAGTCCCAGGTGGTGACGATCGATGTGGAAGGACCGGCCAAAGTGACCGGCGCCGATATCCAGACCGGCCATAACGTGGAGGTCCTTAACCCCGACCACCACATCGCGACCGTTGGCGAGAACGGCAAGCTTCGCATGGAGCTTACCGTCGGTTCGGGCCGCGGCTATGTGCCGGCCGATGAGAACAAGTCGGAAGACGACAGCCTGGGCGATATCGCGATCGATGCGTTGTTCAGCCCGATTCGCAAGGTGAACTACCAGATCACCAACGCGCGTGTCGGCCAGCGTACCGACTACGACAAGCTCACCCTTGAGGTCTGGACCGACGGCAGCGTGCTGCCCGAGGACGCGGTGGCGTACGCTTCCAAGATTCTCAAAGAGCAGGTTGCGATCTTCATCAACTTCGATGAGACCGTCGAGCCGCCGGAGGTGGTTGAAGAGGAGACTCCCGAGTTTAACGAGAATCTTCTCAAGCCCATCGAAGATCTGGAGCTCTCGGTTCGCAGCTTCAACTGTCTGCAGACCGCCGGCATCAAGTTTGTCGGTGACCTGGTTCAGAAGACGGAAGCTGAGCTGCTGAAGACGAAGAACTTTGGGCGTAAGTCGCTCAAAGAGATCAAAGAGATCCTCGAGCGGATGAGCCTGGAGCTTGGTACCAAGCTCGAAAACTGGCCTCCGAAAGAGTTGGATAAGAAGACGGCCGAAGGCAGCTGAGAGCTGAATCGGGCGAAGCGCGGCGAGATGCCGCAAGCGCGAGAGGAATAAGATGCGACATAAAGTAAATGCACGGCGCTTCGGCCGGGAGACCTCCCACCGTAAGGCGCTCTTCAACAACCTGGCCAAGAGTCTGATCCGTTACGAGATGATCCAGACGACCGACACGAAAGCCAAAGAGCTTCGTCGTGTGGCCGACCGGATGATCACCCTGGGCAAGCGCGGCGACCTTCACGCTCGTCGTCAGCTCCTGGCGCGTCTCGGTGATAAGGAGCTCGTCTCCAAGCTCATCGACGACCTGGCTCAGCGCGACGATATCTCCGGGCGTCAGGGCGGCTACACCCGTATCGTCAAGATCGGGAACCGCCAGGGCGACAACGCTCCGATTTCGCGTATCTCCTGGGTGGGTGCCACCCTTGAGAACACCGAAGCGCTGCGTTACCCGGCTCACATTCGCGATCAGTTCGTCACCGACGAAGGCGAAGAAGAAGCCGAAGCCTGATTCGGTTTCCTGATCGACTGAAGTGTTGAAAGCCGACCCCCTTCTCGGGGGTCGGCTTTTTTTGTGGCGTGGTTTCGTGGGTCATTTTGAAGATATCGGCTTCGATTTCGTCAGATATGCAGGGCAGGGGCGTGGTGTGCGCTCCGATCGGCTACCACGGTTGAGGACGCTATGATGTGGACACGGGCACTTTTTCGGCTGGGGAGCATCGCGCTGCTTGTGTTCGGTGTGGGGTGCGCCCACGGTCGCTCGATTAAGCATGGTGACGAGTACTTCGAGCGGGGCAATTACGAGGCGGCGCTGCGCTCGTATCGCGATGCGCAGGTTGCTCGGCCGGGTTCCGAGGAGGCCCTCGCTCGGGCGCGTCAGGCGGAGCGCTTGCTCGCCGACGATGCGACTGAGAGGCTCCGGGCCGCTGTCGACGGGGAAGGGCGCGTGGGGCCGGCGCTCCAGCGGGCCGATGAGGTGCTGGGGCTTGTGCTCTCCGAGGATCTTCAGCGGAGGGTTGTAACGCAGGTTGAGTCGTCCGTGCTCACGCTGGTGGAGCGGTCCAGGGTGGGGGGGCGCCTGGCCAATGCGCTGGCCATTCTCGATCAGGCGCAGTTTGTGGCGAATTCGCATCCCGGGGCATTCGGCAAGGGGTATCGGGTGTTTTCCCATCGTGTCGATGAGCTTGAGGGGCAGTGGTCTGAGGAACTCGTAGAGCGTTCCCGGGCCGCGGCCAGCGGTGGTCGCCTGGCAAGCGCTGCGCTCTATGGCGCGATGGCGCAGTCTTTAATAAGTGGTGCTCCGTCACCGGTGGGGGAGCCGGAGGGCTTTGCACGCCAGGTGCGTGTGCAGCATGGCTGGGCGGTGGTGGCGCAACAGGTGGGTGGGGATCGGGCTTCCAGCGTGGAGGAGACGCTGCGTGCGCGGGAGCCTTTTGCGGCGATCGGGTTCGGTGCGGATGCCCGGCAGTATCAGTTTGAGGCGGTCATGAGCCTGGAGGGGAGTGAGCCTCGCGTGGAGCGATGGGAGGAAGTTGAGCAGCGGAGCGAAGAGTATCAGTCGGGCACGCGTGAAGTTCCGAACCCGGCGTACCTCTCGCAGCGTGATGAGCTCATCGAGGCGGAGTCGTATGTCGTGCGCCTGGAGCGTGACATCGCAAAGTCCGAACATGAGCTCCATGAGTACCGTCGGGAGTTTCGGAAGGATAAGCGCGAGGGGATGTCGACCTCGCTCTCGTCGATGGGGATTGAGAGGGAGGAGGAGCGTCTGAGCCGTCTTCATGAAGACATGATCGACGCGCGCTACCGGGTAGAGCGGGAGTATCTCGAACTGCAGCGCATCGCGCCTACGCTCCTGGAGGCGGTGTATTCGATGCACAGCTACGAGGTGGTGGCGCAGTGGGCGGAGTTGGCGGCCACGTACGACGTGGTCATCGACGCGCCTGCTTTGGCATTTGAGCACATCGGCAGTGTGGATGTCGCCGAGCGGGAGGTCAGCTTTCGACACAGTGCGCAGCCGGTGATCGATCTGCGCGCGCGGCGAGATCCCCTGCCGCGGGCGGCGGTGCTCGGTGAGCTCTTTGAAGCGTCGCTTGCCGAGGGCGTGGCAGATGAGCTGCTGACGGGCTTTGAGCGTTACCGACGTCAGTTCGTCGATCGTCCGGGGTCTGCGGTGGAGCGGGTCGAGGCGCTTGCGACTTACATCCTGCTCTCTCCTCAGCGGGTGGATGCATCCCTGGCACACGAGCTCGCGGAGCTCAGTGGCGTGCCGGCACCGGAGGCCGTGCTGACCCGGCTCGTCGCAACGCCCGGGGCGCGTGTGGCCGTGCGCTAATAGAGCTGTCACGATCGCGTCACCTGTGCTCAATTGTGCCCGGGGTGGATTTCGCTTAGGAAGTCCCTCGTAGGTTGCGGGCGTGCCGGTCCTCGGCGACGCCTGCGCATGTGCAGGCGAATGAGGTCAGCGATGAAGTTCGATATCAGGTGGCTCGTGTGTGCGACTGCGGCGTTGGTCGCGTGTCAGTCAACGCCGAACAGCTCCGCCGATAGCTCGGCGGTTGGCGAAGGCTTCTCGAAACAGGTGATGGAAGCCGGGCCAGCGCCAATCAGTCCTGCCGACTTTCCGGTCTCCGATCGCGTGAACTATCAGGCGCGCCCCTCTCGGATGATCGTCTTTATCGGTGACGGGATGGGGCACGCCGCGGTAACGGCGGCGTCGTACGCACAGAGCGAGCCGCTGTCGATGCTGAGCATGCCGGACGTGGGGTTTATGACGACCCACGAGCACGAGTTTCTCACCACCGACTCGGCGGCCGGCGCCACGGCGATCGCCACCGGTCATAAGACGCACTTTGAAGGGGTCTCGGTTCGTCCCGGCACGACACGCGAGCAGGAGAGCGAGCCAGAGCACCAGCTCTCGACCCTCTTTGGCGCGGCGGCGTCAGCGGGGCGGGCGACCGGTTTGATCGCGACGAGCCGCATTACGCATGCCACGCCTGCGGCCTTTGCGGCCCATCGCAGCAACCGGGGCCAGTATGACGATATTGCGCTGGATTACCTGCGCTACAAGCCCGCGGTGATGCTCGGTGCCGGCACGCGTTTCTTTGAAGAGCGCGCCGACAAGCGCGACCTCTTCGCCGAGTTTGAGGCTGAGGGTTATACCGTTGCGCGCAGTGCCGACGAGGTGCGCGCGGCCAGCGGGGGGCAAGGTCCTCTGCTGGGGTTGATGCACCGCTCGGACATGCCCTCTGCAAGCTCCGGGGAGCGGGCGATGTCGCTCGAAGAGATGGTGAAGGTTGCCATTGAGGTGCTCGATCGCGAATCGCCCCAGGGCTATGTGCTGATGGTGGAGGGCTCTCAGATTGACTGGGCCGGCCACGATCTGGATGGCCCGGGCGTTGTGTCTGAGACGCTGGACATGGACCGGGCGGTGGCCCACGCCCTTGGCTACGCCCGCGAGCGCACCGACACGCTGGTGGTGGTGACCGCCGATCATGAGACCGGGGGCATGAGTGTGCTCGATCCGCCCTATGCCTCGCGCTACATGATGCTGCTCGGCGGCGAGGAGCGCGCCTACCGGATGACGCTCCCGGATGACTACGATGTTTCGGCGCATGATGAACCTCTCCCCCCCTCGGTGGTGCATCACCCTCTGCCTCGCGTCGGACGTTTCGGGCCGGTGGAATCTGCCGACCCACGGATGACGACTTCGTTCGGGTTTATGTCGGTGGGCAGCCGGGCGTTCTGGGATGGCTCGCGGCGTTACTCCGCCTCGCATACTGCGGTGATGGTTCCGATCTTTGCCGAGGGTCCGGCGGCCGCTGAGGTGGCCGCCGCGCGCGATAACGCACAGCTCGGGGCGACACTTCAGAAGTTGGCGGCCGCACCCGATGACGAAGCTGCGAGGCAGCCGGGCAGTGCGGGCCCGGAGCCGCGCCCGAAGAACGTGATCCTGCTGGTCGGCGATGGGCTGGGGCTGGCGTCTTTGAGCGCCGGGCTCTACAGCCGCGGCGAACTGGCAACGCTCTCGATGGAGCACCGCGCGCTGATGGCGACGCATGCGCTGGATCGCCTTGTGAACGATTCGGCGGGGAGTGCCACGGCGATTGCCAGCGGGCGTCGCAGTCGGGTCGGTGTGGTGGGGATGGCGCCGGCGACCGCCGGTGGCGACCTGCTGCCCGTGCGCTCCGCCCTGGCTGAGGCAGCGCTTAAGGGGAAACGCACCGGGATCGTGACGACGACCTCTCTGACCCATGCCACGCCGGCTGCCTTTTTTGCGCACCGGGCGTCGCGCGCGCAGGAGGCCGCCATCGCCGGCGACTTTTTGACCTTCGGTCAGCGTCTGGGGCGAAGCCACGGCGTCGACGTGGCCATCGGCGGTGGGGCGCGCTACTTCCGCACCTCGCACCTCGATGCGCTGCGCGCGCAGGAGTATGCCGTGAGCACCGAGCTTCCCGAGCGCCTTGCCGCCGGCCAGCCGCACCTCGTGGTGCTCGCCGATGAGGGGCTTCCGCCCGCCGCGGAGCGCGGCGCCGACAACCCCGGCGCCCCGACGCTTGAGGCCATGACTGAGCGCGCGCTCGACTACCTCCACCAGGACGAAGCGGGCTTTCTCCTGGTGGTGGAGGGCGGGCAGATCGACTGGGCGCTGCACGGCCTGGACCGCGGCGAGGGTCTACTGGCCGAGATCGCCGACTTTGATGCAGCCGTCGCCCGGGCGCTGGCCTTTGCTGAAAGCGAGGGCGACACCCTGGTCATTGCGACCTCTGATCACGATCACACCCTCTCGGTGCTCGATAACCACTACGGCTACCACAGCGGCCACTGTGGCGTGATGAGCGCCTGCGGGGGACCTTTTGAGGGGATTGCCCTTCCGGTGGCCACAGAGGGGCTCACAAACGCGCAGGGCTTCGCTGCGACGGAACTTCAGGGGGAGTTCGGGGCGCCGACGATGACGCTTCAATATGATTGGATCGTCCAGGAGGTCGCACGCCGCGTGCAGATGGGCGGGCCGCATTCGGGGAATATGGTGCCGCTCTTCGCCAGCGGTCCGCGTGCCGCGGAGCTCGGGCGTCTGCGCGATCAACCTCAACTCGGGCAGTGGCTGACGCGCTGGGCATCCGGCAACTGATCGACAGCGCTACTTCTGGCGAGGTATGCAATACGAAAAAGGCGACGCCCCCCGGGGCGTCGCCTTCTTTTTAGGAATGATGGCTCGGGACGCGGTGCTACGTAAGTGCGCTGCCCCGCGCGCCACGAAAGAGGTAGACGAAGAGGGAGATGACCAGCATCGCCAGGGCGATGTAGAAGACGATCTGAGCGACGGTAGCCGCAGCCGAGGCCAGCGTGCCGAATCCGAGCACAGCGGCGATGATTGCGACGACAAAGAACGCGAGTGCCCACCACAACATTGCGTACCTCCGGGCTTAGGGGGGCAGAAGTAGGGCCAGAACGCGATGTTGCGCGGTCTTGCCTACGGCGAGTTGACTTCTTACGCCTAGAACGTAAGGCGGCAGGTGCGTCGGTCAATTCAAAGGGGCGCCAGAGTAAAAAGCCCCCCGGCGCGCGCAGCGCGCCGGGGGGCTTTTGTCGGAAGCGAAGATAAGCCGACGTCGCTACCCTTTGAGCGTCTCGTCGATGGCGCCCTCAGTCGCCCTGGCAGATCGGGGCGACCTCCGAGCAACGAAGCTCACCCTGCTCGTTGGGATCGCAGCGTCCGGAGCGACACTCCTGGGCGCGGTAGCAACTGGAACCGGCGCGAAGCGTCTGTCTGCAGGTGTAGTCGATGCTATCGCAGAAGGTGCCCGTCGGGCACGAGCTCATGGAGCAATCGTCGCCCACGCCGCTCATCTCAGCACAGACGTCGGCGGCGTCCTCCTCGAACACATTGCGGTGGCAGTAGCCGCTGATGCACTCCTCATCGAGGATGCATTCGTCGCCGTTCTCGCTCTGAGGAATCAACATCTGGCGACAACCCGGCAGCGTCGTACGGATCGCCTCCCGCTCGGTGAACTCCGAACAGGACTGGGTGGTGAAGGCGTTGACGCACATATCGGCAGCATCCCAGTCGACGACGATGCGCTCTGAGACGATCGCCTCATTGAGCATCGCCAACCCGAGTCCGGAGGGCAGCAGACCGGCGTTGGTCAGGCACTCTTCCTCACTGTAGGAGATGCCCAGGCGCTCGATGCGCTCGCGCGCATCACAGCAGTTGAAGAGCACCTGGCACTCCGCACGGCGCACCTCGTCGGCAAATGCACGAAGTTGGGGGTCGATCTCTTCGTAATCTTGGTCGTCTTCATTCTGGCGGTTGTCGATCTCGACGGTGGAGCCGCCACATGCCCAACTCAGCGCCATGCTGAGCGCCACGAGGCTCATCGCGAGTCGATTTTGAAACGTCTTCTGAATCATGGGGTTCGGTCCTTACACATAACCCTGGGGGCCTGAGGTGTGATGAAGGCGGAAGCAGCGCGACCCCGGTTGGGGGCCGCGCTGTGATGAGGAGCCGGGGCGGTCGCATCCGGCCGACCCCGGACGGGATTAGCCGTTCGGCACGCAGATGTTGAAGGCCTCATTGCCGTAGACCTCCGCCTCACAGTTCATCCCGTAGGAGGAGCAGTCGTACTGCGAGCGACAGGGAATGGTGCAGACCCCGTTTCGGCAATGGTTCTGCTCGCATTGCGAATGCGTCGAACAGCTCTGGCCGACGGCAGCGCCGCCACTGTTCGGTTCCACGCAGACGCGTTGAGGGTTGGAGTCGCCCGAGACGCTGCACACGCGCTCAGGATCCTGGGAGCTATTGCCCACGTTGCAGTCGTCGTCGATGTAGCACTCGTCCTCGTCGATGCAGGTGAGTCGAGACGCCGAGGCTACGGAGACGCTTCGACACCTTTGATCATTGTTGCCGGAGCACTCCATATTGACGATGTTGCACTCATTCTGAAGACACTCACCAAAGACACACATGCCTCCCCCGGGGCAGGTGGCGCCCTGGGTGTTCCGAGAGCAGACGCCCGGCTCGACCTGGACCACCTCCCCCTCACAGACAGCCACCGGGTAGTTGGCAAGATCCAAGTCCGGGTTGATGGCGTTGGCCGTCAGCGAGTTCACGTAGGCGGTCATGCTGGTGTTCGGGGGCAGCGAGCAATCAAAGTCGTAGTGATTGCGCGTGCGCGAGCCGGTCTGATCACAGGTTCCGTCAAAGTCGTCACAGCTGGTCCATGGGCCGATGAAGGGATCGGGGCAGGCCTCGCATCCCACCAGGCGAGTCTCGTGATTGGTGACGTTGTAGCGGCACTTCTCGCTGGTGCAGGAGTACTCGCGGTACTCGTAGAGATGGTAGCTGCAGACGCTGCGGTTGCCGCAGTCCTGGAGGACGTCGTTCTCATCGGTACCAGCAAAGTACCAGCCGTCGTACATCGCGCAGCCTCCACAGTCGGTTTCCTGCATCTCCCCGCAGCTGTCGCGTCGACGAACGAGTCCGCATCCCAGGTCCGCCGGAGGCTCCTCGCAGGAGCTGGAGTTGCAGCCGGTGCGCTCAAAGTCCTCCGGCTCGTTGCAGATCTCCTGAGCGGGGTTGGAGTCGCCACCGCCGCAGCAGATGTTCTGATCGGAGCAGGTCACACCCTCGGAGCATCCTCCGCAGTCGATCGTGCGCGTGTTATTGCAGCTGTCGATCACCTCCCGGGTGCCACATTGGTAGCCCCGGGATGCGCAAATCTGAGCATCCGTTTGCTCGGTGCAAACGCACTGGTTGTTCTGGCAGGGAACCCCCACGTCGCAGGCGCCGCAGTGGACCGACTCGCGGGTGACGCCGCAGTTATCCACCGCCGAGAATTCGCCGCAGGCGTTGCCGGCTTCTTCGCAGAGCTGGCTATCGTAGACGGGGATGCACTCCTCGTTCTGTTCGATGACACCGTAGCGATAGAGCGTGGTCAGTGAGCGCGAGCCCGCTACACCGGAGACGTGACCGGTCAGGGCAGCGGATTGTTCGTTTTGTCCGTAGATCGAGATCTCGTACTGAACCGGCTCCGGGCTGCCGTTATACCGGCCGGAGGTGTTCTCCACCCAGACGCGGTAGACACCATCGATGACCGGATGGTCGACCGTGGCGATCTCAAGGTAGGGGGGAAGACCGCCACCGAGGGGGCTCCACTGGCAGGTGTCGGCCTGGGCGCAGGCGTCTTTACCGAAGACCCCGCAGCGAACCACCCCGCCGGTACAGCTCTGGCCATTGGACGCAAGAGAGCATCCCTGCGGGCATTGGCCATCGGTGGGTTCCTCGGCGGCGCAGTCAACGCGCAGATCACCGATGCACATGCCGCAGTCCTCACACTCGCCGCCACCATTGGAGACCAGCGTGATGCTGCCTCCGGCTCCCCGCCGGTTAGCCACCGAGAGGATCTCCTGGCTGGGCAGCTCCACAAAAAGGTTGAGATCGGCGTTGGCGCTCCAGTCGGCAACCAGGCGCATCGGAGCGGCGACGTCGCAGATTCCGCGGAAGCAGATCATATCACCTTCACAATCGGCATTTCGTTCGCAGTAGAGCGGCTCATCCCCCTCATTGATGCTGCAGCCGGGGGCGTCTGAGACGATCTCATTATGTTCAAAGAGCCGTCTCGACTCGCTGGTGTAGCGAATCGGGGAGGAGACCGCCGGCTTGGAAGCGCCGGCGTTGACCGTCAGGCGGCCGTAACGGGGGCAGTAAGGCGGCCGCATGGTCATCGTGCTTCTGTAATTGACGCGCAGGGGCTCAAGCGAGGTGATCGGAGAGGCGGTGGCGGCGTTGGGAGTATCGACCAGCGCTGCGCTCACACCGAAGAGCGCGTCAAACGAGATCGCGCCTTCGCCCCGGGTCTGATAGCCCCGCTCCTCGGCGTGAACGCCCTGGAAACGTGGCTCGCGTTGCATGGCGCGGCAATTCTGGGTGCCGCCTGTCTGCTGGGTGCAATACACACCGGCGAAGGCATGACCCTCGGCGACGAAGCCGGCGGTCAGCTCAGCGTCGCCCTCGGTTCGCACATCGTAGGCCACCGTCAGATCGCCGGTGAAGTAGAAGCTGCGCTGAAGAAACGAGAAGAGCGGCTGAGAGCCGTGCGCACTATGAAGTCTGAAGACGTGGCGGTCGGCGTGATCACCTGTCGATGTGATCAGCCACTGCGGATCGGTGTCAACGTGAGCCAGAGCCGAGGTCTCTTCCTCCACGATCTGCCCGGCGGCGATCTTCATTCGCGAGATGAAGGTCACATCCACATCGAGCTGACCCTGGGTGACCTCCACGGTATAGCCGGCGGTGGAGACCTCACCGGCGTGGGTGCTGGCCAGGTCGTAGGAGTAACGAGGCCCCCGGGTGCCGCTGAGGTTCTCCAGGTCGATGACCGTCGTGTCGTCGCCGGCCGATGGCGGGCTGGGATTAGGCGTGTAAACACGGCCGCCTCCCCCTCCGGCGTCTTCGATATACTCTTGCTCAAGAGCTGCACGGTGCTGGCCGATATCATCGCTAGCTCCCATCTCGATGAGGAGATCCCCCTCTTCGATCAGCTCCAGAAACTCGGCATCGCGGGTGTGAATGATCAGCTGACCGTCGCGGCGTTCCGTCCGTTCCACGTGGCGCCAGTATCCGGTGTCACGTTGCGCAACAAGAATGGTGCCGGCGGTCCATGCCGAGGCCTGGGAGGCGTACGCATCGGGCAGGACGATGGTCTCGGGGGTGAAGCTGGCCGCTTGCGCAAGCTCCGCAGGCATCAACCGCACGTGGGAGCGCAGGATGAGGTAGGAGCCATTTGGCGAGACCGCCATCACGCTTGTGCCTTCCTCTGAGGCCGCGGGCTGTCCCTCCTGGCCACAGCCTGTCATCACAGATCCGGCCAGTGTGAGGGTCAGAGCCAGCGCGCTGACAACTGAGGTTGGACTTAAGCGGGAGTGGGGGGATGTCGTCTTCATCATCAAATCCATTGTGAAATCTCCAAATCGGGTCTGGCTTTTGAGCACTCGAAGTATCACCTCCGGTGCTCCCCGAGGGTTGATCGTTTCCTCTCAACCCTCGGGGAGAAGCCGGACGTCAAAGAACTAGAACTCGTTCGGAGACTCAAAGACGTCGTCATCGTCGCTGGGCAGATCGTGCTCGGCGATGATCCCGGCCTGCGCCTGGCAGCGGGCGCTGGTCGCGTCGGGGCTGCAGATCGCAAATCGAACGACGGATTGATTGCTGGTCTGTGAATCAATGCGGCCTTCAATGGTTTGCCTCATCGCGCCATCACCAAACTCAACCTCGAGGGTGTAGATGATGTCGGTCTCGGTGGCGTCATTGTTGGCAGCTTCATTGAGCACGACCCAGGCCAGCCATTCCCCTTCGTCGTTGTAGGGGAAGGTGAAGTTTTCGATGAAGGGGCCCACCTCTTCGGAGGTGCAGGTGCCGCCGCAATCCTGACGGCTGAAGAGGTCGGGTTGGGTGGCGCGGTTGTAGACCGCCCCTTCGGAGGGCTTGTTGATGTAGAGGTCGAGATCCTGGTTGGCGACCCAGCCCAGGCTGACGCGCACATTGTCATGCTTGACGCACTGGCGCTGGAAGCAGCGAGCCATCGTGCCCGGCTCGGCGTCGTCCATGCACTGCTGATCGTTGCTGCATCCGCTGCGCTCGACGATGTAAGGCTCGGAGGGAATGAACTCGCCGCAGCCCAGGAATCCGCTGAGGGTGCCGTCATCGCCAAAGAGTTTGATCGGGCCGTAGAGGCGCCACTCTTTCTTGATGTGGCCGACCAGGGGAAGACCGATGCCAATTCCCGCTGCGCCCCCGAGGTAGAGGCCGTAGTGGTAGTTACACAGCGGCGGGGCGATGCGAATACCGGCCTGCAGGGAGAGCTGCAGAGGCTCGAAGTAGAGGTTGTACTCCCCGGGGCCGGCCAGCGGGATCGCCGCGCCGGGAGCTCCCACGCCGATACGCGCGCCGACGCCCACATTAAGCCCGACGCTGGCGGATGCCTCCGCCTCAAACTTCACCTTGCGGAAGCCGTCGAAGTTGCCGGGAACCCCGAGTGAGTCTGGGCCTGGTAAGCCGCACATTGTCTGGCCGGCTGCTTCATCCCTGGTCTTCCACTCACCCCCGTCGCCCTCTTCGTTGGATTCCCAGCGGGAGCGGTAGAACTTGATGAAGGAGGAACAGCCACCCACGCAGATGTTGATGCAGAGGTAGTTTACGTTGCTGCGCCAGTAGTCGTACCCGATGCGTCCTTCAATGCTGAGACGGAAGTTCACCTCGAGGCCGGCGTAGACATAGGCGGAGAGGTTTACGAAGAAGATATTGAAGCTGAAGATCAAGAACTCGTAGTGTTTGCTCCAGTTGTACTGCACGGCCAGCTCGGCGCTGAGCGTCATCGTCGCGCCGTAACCAAAGCCGGTGTAGACCCCGGCGTAGGCTTTCACTTTCGGCTTCCAGATCTTGACCTTCATGCCTGCTTTAAAGCCCAGGGCGACCTGCACGCGCGGGATAAGTTTGAACTCAAAGCTGGCCGTGTAGCTGCCGTTGCCTCCTCCAAAATCACTGCCGGTCTCACCGCTGAAGGTCAGATCGATGCCTCCGATCGAAAGATCGCAGAGCTGTTCGAAATCAGATTCAAACTCCGCAAGGTCTTCCTCATCAAAAGGGTTGAGGCAGAAGGTGAACCCTGCACCGACTCCGCCGCCGCCGGGAGGACCTGCTTCGGGCTCGTTCTCCGGATCAAAGGGCTGATCGAATCCATCGTCGATCTCGCACATGTCCGAGCAGATGATATCGGCGCACTGTTCATCGGTGAGCCCCTCGGGGCAGAGCAGGGGGCCGGAGAGATCGTCGGCGTAGACTGAGCGGTTATCGCGAACCCAGTCCATGCATGCGGTCGCAGGATCGACGGGCCCCTCTTCGATGACCTCGCCAGTGTCCGGGTCGAACTCCGCCTCCTGAGAGGCGCCCTCCTCCCAGTCCGAGCAGGGGATGTCGCAGGTTTCAAGCTCGCAGGTTTCGCGCTCGCCACTCTCCTGTTTGAGCACCCGGCGGTTGATGTCGTACATCACCAGACGACGCTCGTAGAGGTCGTGACGCTGGGCTTCAATGGTCGGGTAGAGGTAGGTGTCCACGATGTCGAAGTCTTCCGGGATCGTGCTTCCCGGCAGAACATCCATGTGGAACTCACCGTGGATGACGACCTCCTCCAGCTCGGCCTCACGGGTGTGCCAGATGATCTCCTTCTCGCTCAGCTCCACCCGGGTGATGTGGCGGCGCAGGACCGCGGTGCGCGAGAGCACGACGTGCCCGGCGCGGTAGCCCCTCATATGCTCGTAGCCGTTACGAGGAAAGCGGATGGTCGTCTCGTCGACGGTGGAGGCGGCCACATCCTCATCGGCAAGCCAGTAGCTCTCAGCCGAGAGGATCAGGGGCTCACGCTCGTTGAGATCCGGGTTGACGACGATCAACCCCGGGTCGTCAAAAAACTGATCTTCGGGCGCTTCAAAGTAGCGAGGCCCGTGGTTGATAGCTTCAAAGCCCCGGTGGATGATGTCCGGATCTTCGGAGGCCTCGAGAGGATCGGCAGCCTGGCCACAGGCACTCGCCACGAGAAGCATCAGCATAAAGCCGAGCCCCGCCAACGATGTGGTCCACGAGCGGACAGGAGTCTCGGTTAAAGGGGGCCGGCGCATAGGATCTCCGCTATTCATTTTCATTTTAATTGATCCTCGTCAAAAAGAGGCGTGTCGTGGCAATCAGGAGGTCGGTCTGTCGCTAGTTTAAGCTGTCGTTTGTTTGCATGGATGTGTGCACGTAAGTGCTTCCGCCATGGCTGTAGATGACAAGTTTCGTCAGCCGGTCTTCGCGGGTGAAAACATGAATATCTACCTGCCGGCCCTCAAAGTCGACGTTTGTCTGGAGCTCGTAGAACGCATCATTTTGAGGGAGCGCCTCCCAACCGCGAGAAGCCAGCGCTTTGTCATAAAATTCGACGATCTGCGCCGGACTGTGGCTGGTCATGTAGATGTTGCTCTCAAAGATAAAAGAGCTCTCATCGGTGAGGTCTTCGAGACGGTTGAGGCGTACGCAACCCGGGCATGAGGGAATCATATGATCGGCACCCGCGCCGTAGCCTACCCGCAGCTTGTCCGGGTGCATGCGACCGTACATAAAGCTCTCATCACTCCAGCTTGCGATGACCGTGGTCTGGTTGTGGTCGGGAGAGCGGAAAGCTTCGATCCACCGATGTCCGCGAAAGAGTGAGGAGGGGCTCGGGGATTGAAGGTAGTCGCGGCGTAGTTCTTCGGCGTTTTGAGCGCGTCCCCGTGTGATCATCCCTCCCATCGTGACGTGTTCGGGGTCGACGCTATGCGGGACGATGCCGCCGGTAAGCGCGGTGATCATCCTGGCTTCGCCTTCCGCTTCGTCGATCGTCGTATACACGCGGTCGTTAAGACCGTTGGCAGCAAAGCGTTGCTGATACGTGTTGAGGATCTGCCCGGGGGTCTCGTTCGTGTGCCGGACTGAGAAGTAGATGCGGTTGTTGTTGATGGCGTACGTTCGCGGTTCGGGATGACCCAGATCCTGGAGGGTCTTTGCGAACTCTTCAACCGGGTTGGCGCGAGCTGAGAAGCGCAGATCGAAAATATCGGCATGGCTCTCCTGGACATCGCCGTCGAGATCAAAGACGCCGACGCTCCATGCGATGAGCACGATAAGCCCACCGGCCAGACCGGTCTTCAGGAGGTTGAGGAGTATGGATGAAACACTATTCGCATTCATGGCAGCGGTGCCTTTTTTAGACAGGATTCGGTACGTCCCGTTCGTGCCGTGTGAGGGTAAAACTTTCAACGCTTGAACAGAAAACGTTTGAAAAAAACGCGTTGAGAGCAGCCCTTCCAAAGAGCGTTACTTTTTAAACATCAGTAGAAGTCGTCACCGTAGTTCAGGGGCAGTTCGAAGTGATCTTGCAGATCTTCGTCAGCCGGGTTGGGGACTTCGTACTCGTCGGGAAGAATGGGAAGCTCAGGGTTGGTTCTAAACGCGAGGATGTCGCGGTAGGGCTTGTGGTTATTGCCCTCGATCGTCAGCCGGCTTGCAAAGGTTGCCATCTGCCCGTTCTTGCGATCGTCGCTGTGTGCGTAGGTGGGCGCGAGCACGCTGTACCAGGCGCTCACTTCCACATCGCCCACCGAGGCAATATGGACGGAGTTATCAAAACGTCCGGTGAGCGTTCCGTAGCGAATGTTTGCTGCCAGCGCGCTTCTCGCGCCGGCCGAGGTAATGGTCTCGTTGACCTTGTTCGCAAGCGTCTGCAGCAGCGAATCGCCCTGTCCGCTCATGGAGGTATCGAGCCTGTTTTGAGGACGGTCGTCGAAGAGCTCGCTGGCAAGGGCAGACGGTCCCACAAAGAGGGTTAAGTCGTGGGTGATCATATGATCGACTGCGGTGACCTCCACGCCGGCCTGTCTGGCGAGGTTAATACGGCCAAGTGCTTCGCCCAGGCTGCCGTGCTGGCCCAGGCCAGAGGTCTGCGAGTACGCCTTGAGGTCGCGCTGGGCCAACACCTCCCGCACGCCGGCGCGCTGGTTCGGAGGGGTGCGAAAGAGCTGGGAGGTGGAGTCCACTGAAGCGCTAAGTGGCGAGATCGCTTTGCGAGCCAGGCCGTTTGATGTGATCGCGTCTCGAAAAGAGGTGTCTTGAACCTGTCGAAAACGGCTGATGGTGTCAGTGAAGGCCATTCCGCGTGCGCGAAGTGAAAAATCGTAGAGTCGTCCCAGCTCGAAGATGCCCACAAAGATGAGGACAAAGACCGGCAGAAACATGACAAACTCCGTCATGCTCGTACCACGCTGGTTTAAATGCAGCGTGCGCATAACGTGAAGCAGTCCGCCTCCGGCCCTATGTGGAATGTTTGAATTCATTTGACGATGCCTCCAATCGTGGAATTCCCCATAGCGTGGCTGGCGGCCTCCATGCGTGCGAAGTCAACGCCAATGCGATCAAGAGGCCACTGGCCGGTCGCCCCCATGGTTCGTGAGAGGACCATGTAGGGCAGCGCATCATGAAAGACTTCATTCATGTTGTAGTGGGCCTCATCCCATTCATTACCCAGCACAATCGGGCGCATCCGGGAGGACCAGGAGGGGCTCCAGAGATCCGGCCCGAACTCGCCGGTGTGAAAGATCTCGGCGCGGGCCATCCCCCAGGTCGAGCCAGCGCGGTAGGTGTTCTTCTCGGCGATAGCGTCCGCGGAGATGGGAGCGGGGCGATCGGCGAAGCTCTCACCATAGAAATGGTTCTGGTAGGAGACCGAGCGAGCGTCGCGCCCGTAGTAATCGCTCTCCGGGAGGATCTGATACTTCTGGCGGCCCTGGGCGATGTTGAACGCAGTAAAGTCGGCGAGCAGCGTCAGGACGATGTTCGAGGTGTTAACCTGCCACTCGCCAGCGGTGGCAAAGGGGCGCAGTTCCCAGGGTTCGGCGGCGATTCGGTTGCCAGGAAGCGCGCGCGTGGCCGCGTTTCCGGTAAAGCGCACGCCCTGGTTTTTGAAGGCCGAGGTGGCCGCCAGCAGGTTCACAGCGATGCTGGAGGCATGTTCCAGCGGGCCATCCCCTCCGAATCCGACCACCGTTCCGGGCGATGAAAAGATCACGGTGGCCAGATTGATCAGGTGCTCCAGCAGGAAGGGGTTCTCCGAGGCGCAGGTTGCTCCGTCGATGCAGTTTTTGAGGAGGCTGGTCAGGTTGCCGGCGCTGAGTGCGGAGTTGAGGTGACTGCCCATCGAGCCAATCCTGGCCGGACGCACGGGCAGTGAATCGATGTAGCTACTGTGGTTGTGGATGGCCGAGTCGGTAGTGACGGGTGAGGCGTCGAGGTAGTGGTTGATGATCAGATCGGTGATCGATCTGCTCGACTCGGGGATCACACCCGGGGGCACGGGAAAGCTACCGGAGAGGGTGGCTCCGTTTCGCATCGCGCGCATGGCCTGCTCGGTCCATCCCCACCAGGGCGTGATGGCGAAGATGTAGCGCTGGTAGTTATCCATCGCCATCAGGTCTTTGCCGAAGAAGCGGGTCGACCATGAGGGGTCATCGCCGACACGAAAGGTGTAGTCGGGCTGGGGAGTGATGGTGTCGCCCATGAGCATTTTGGTGGCGAGGTCGCTCTCGGCGAGTTTTGGGAAGTCCGCCCCCCGGTCGATCTTCATGAGCTCGTGGGGGAAGATGTTGTGGTCGTGACCGGTGAATCGATAGAAATCGCCCCAGGTGTCGGGTGTATCCGCATCGCAGATTGTGTCGGAGTCGGGGTATTTGCAGGCAACTGCCTTCCATGCCTGCCGGTTATTGTTCATGAAGTTGCAGACGTTGCAGGACTCGTTGTCGGATTCGTTTTCGCCAGAACTGTTGAAACAGATCTCGCACATCGTATCCATGCTGAAGAGCCCGCTGAGATCGAGGCCGGCGATGGTGTAGCTACCGTGAATCCACTGGGCGACGGCATACATGTAGGAGGGGTAAAGGCTGTGGATTCCCCAGACCGAGCGTTTGGTGACGTTGGCGTAGGCCAGAAGGTTCATCGAGCGCGCTTTGACGGTGGCCTGGCTAAGCGCGGCGGTATCTGCGGCGATCTGCGCATCCATCTTCTTCTGCGCTGAGGCGCCGGCGTCGTAAACGATCCAACTGGCCAGTAGAAGGATCAGAGCTCCTGCCATTGCGAGAATGGCGATCGCGCCCCGCTGGTGCTCATGCAGGCGTCGAGCGCCTTTGAGCAGATGGGGAGGTCGGGAAGGGAGTTTGATCATGATCAGCTCATACAGGTGAAGCAAAAGGTCATTGGCGACCCGGGCAGGGCAAACCGGGAAACTTAGAAGAGATAGGGCTCAGCGCCGCCGCCGCCGGGTAGCATTCGTGGGAACTGCGTGCGGTCCGGTGAGGGCCGTTGACGTTCAATCGAGAGCACGCGCGTAATCGGGACGTGATATCCCTCGCGTCCTGCGCGTTCATAGTTCTGACCGAAGAGTCCGGCCACCAGCGGAAACGCGTTGAGGTGGTGGTAGGTGGTCGTGACTTTGAGCAGGGAGTTGGAGGCGGCGTCTGGCTCAAAGCTCACATCGATCGAGCCGTACGCGCTGGTGAGCTTTCGCACGGTGCGGTGCGAAAATGCCGCCGTGTCGACCGCTGAGACAAAGTCGATTGGGGGATTGAGCCCGGCCATCTCGTCGGCGAGTCGATCGCCGATATTGCGTCCCTGATAGCCGGAGTCGGCTACGGGCCAGGGAAACTGCGAAGCGACGAAGATGCCCCGATTCTCACTGTAATCGCTCGAGGATGTGGAAGGCTGCGCGGCGTACTCGCCGGGAACTACCGGCGCGACGACGCTCGCGGCCTGGATGACCGCTTTACGCTCGATCTCGTCGGGACCGACGGGTTCTCGCTCCCAGATCCATACGGTGCGCGTGGCCTGAAAAGCGGCGACGGTGGTGAGCATGCTCGCGATGTTGAGCACCGCGAACTGAGCCAGCCCGAAGATCAGAAGCAGGAAGATGGGAAAGACGACGAGCGTCTCAAGAATAACGTTACCCCGGGCGCGCACGATTGTTCGGGAAGGCCTGGGACCCCGGGCTTTGCGCTCCTGGCGTGTGATTTGAAACCAGCTCCAGCTCAAATAGAGCATCGCCCAAAAACATGCGGCCAGGCCTACGTGAACGAGGGTCTCCAGGCTGAAAATGGCCTGGTGGATACCGGCCTCCCGCGCCTGAAGCGCCAGCCCGATTGTGCGTTGACTCACAAAGGGGAGAGCCATGATCAGCGCTACCGAGGCGATGCCGCCCAGATGAATCAGGATGCGGGCACCGCCCAGGAGCAATCGCGGTCGGGATTGTACCGCAGCTGTAGGTACGAGGTTCATGGCGCGTTCCGTGCGAAATGGATGAAGCAACAGGGTATCATCAAATGCAATCAGTATGCCACTTAGACTGAGCGGTTAGGGAGCGTAAGATCTTGTTTAGAAGTGTGTCACTTTGACACGGTTGTGGCGTAATGCCCGCACTTTCGGACGGCAGACGTGAGCGAGTCGGCGAAGCTAAGCTGCAGCGTTAAGACAGCATATAAGAAAAAAGCCCCCTGACCGCAAGGTCAGGAGGCTGGGGCTCGTTTTACGCGGGGATCAGGGGGCCGAGGGATAATCGGGCAGGGGCTGGAAGCCGCCGGCGGTGACGTCGTCGCCGGTCGACCACTGCGCGATCTGCGGGCCTGGATCACCGGCGGGGAAGCCGTAGAGGACCCAGAAGAGGTGGTCGCCGGCGCTGCCGCTGACTTCACCGTCGACGAAGCTACCGTTGGCGTGCTCTCCGGTGAAGATGTTGCTGAAGTCGGAGAAGATGCGGAACTGAGCCGCGCAGTCGCCCGCCGAGTTCCCGAAGTTTTCGGGATAGTAGTGGATGAAGGTGTTTTCGACCTCCGGGGTGAAAACGATGCCCTGGTAGGATTTGGGAAGCAGGCACTCGGCTTCGGCCTCCGGGTCACCGCCGGCGTCGGCGATGCACGTGACGACTTCGGCAGAGGGCGGGTCAGTGGTGACAGTGCCCGATTGGAAGTCGACGCGCGGGAAGTCCACAGTACCTTCACGGCCAACCCAGACCGGGATGAGCACACCTTCGCTCTCTTCTTCTTCGGAGCGGACCAGGAAGAAGTAGGGATGGTCTCGGACCGCGGTCAGGAAAGCACCACCGCGGGGATCGCTGGGCAGGTAGCCGCCGGTGGCGATATCGTCGAAGCGAAAGCCCGACATGAAGTTGTACTGACCCAGGTTGGCCGAGGGAGTGGAAAGGGCGTTACCGAAGACGATGCGGCAGCCCTCCGAGATTGAGCGCACGTGGCGGTACATCTGCAAAAGCGCGCCCTGACCCTGTCGGCGGATCAAGAAGAGCGTGGCCGTCTCATGCGGGTAGAGCGACCAGGCCTCGGCCGGAAGCTCAATCGGGGTGGGGGAGCCGTCAAGCAGCAGGGTGAAGCCGCCCGGGAGGCTGCGATCAAATGCCACCGGCTCGCCATTGCCGACATCGAGGGTCGACTGACCAAAGGGCAGCGAGTTGACCAGCGCGCCGGTGGGCCCGTAGAGGCTCATCTGAGCGCTGCCGGCGTAGCCGTTATAGATGTGGAAGTAGACGACTTCGTCGCCCACCTCACCATCGCCGCAGCCGAACTGCAGGGCGAAGATCGTCAACATCAACGTGGCGAGGCGTCTGGTTACGCGAGACACTGGCGTCATTACAGCCCTCAAAAGCATGCAAGTCATCCCAAAAGTGGCAACGTGTTGCTCTACTGCCGCATACAAACCCGATGAGCCGGAAGCGTAACCCGTGGGCTCTGGCGGTGTCAATCCGGCAGTGCGTAGCTCAGGTGTCGAAGCTCACTGGCCCGACGGTCAGTGTGCCGTGATGGCCGCAGAAGGGGACCTGAGGATCGGAGGGGCCGGAGGGGCCGGTGCGCGCCTCAAAGAGCTGCGGTCCGACCTGAAGCTGGGCGCCATCGGGAAAGGGCGACTGCTGAAGGAACATGGTGGAGGCGATGTCCATCAGGCGGAAGTAGGCCGCGTTTAGGCCGTTGTTGTGACGCGTCTCCAACTCGGGGAGACCGAAGAGGGTGAGCCCGCGGGTGATCATCCATTCGTCGTCGTTCCAGGCGCTGACAAAGAGGTTGATCACGGCGTCGGGCTGGTTGAAGTCCATCGAGAGGTGGCGCAGAAGCGCCGGAGGGTGAAGCTGGACGCAGGCCGGCAGAAAGACCGCCGGTGCGCCGGCTTCGACCGCGGTGGTGAGCAGGCGCGCGAAGGAGGCCGCAAGACGGCGCGGATCCTTATCGGCCCCCTCAAGCACCAGACGCCAGATGGCCTGCTGGTTCTCGATCTGATGGACCTCGGCGGCGGCGAAGGGATGTTTGGCGGTAGGCGCCAGGTCGACGAGCTCCGGGATGGGCTCGTCGACCTTGAGGGTCACGGTGTGACCGCTGCGCAGCGTGATGGTGCCGCGTTCGCCGGGAACCTCCCAGGCGACGTCGAGATCTTCGACCCAGGTCTCCTGATGAACTTCTCGCAAGAGCTCCAGGCCATCCTCGCCCCAGGGAACCGGGAGGAGGGCGACAAGGGAGTGCATATCGGCGGCTTCAGCGCGGTGGGGTTGTGAACTCATAGGTGTCTTCAGGGGGAAGGGGGGCGATCGAAGCGGTAGAGTTCGATCCGGTCGGGGAGCTCGTGCATCACCGGCGTAAAGTCCGGTCCGTCGGCGCTCCAGCGGGTGTTTTGGAGGTTGGTCAGGGAGAGTGATTTGTCGATAAGCAGCAGCGCGGTGTCGTCGGGGGCATTGAGTGCGAGGGGGGCGCTGCCGTCTTTCGGGTTGAGAAGAGGAGTACGTGCGATGTGGACGCCGCGGTGGGTCCAGCGGAACTCCTGCCAGGGCTCCTCGGGGGAGGGGCGCCAGCGGCCGTCGACCAGCGCGGTGAGGCCGTCGAGCTCGGAGGTGGGAACACCGGTGAGGTTGATGATGTCGTCATCCGCCGGGGTGAGCAAAACGTGCATCTCGCAGTAATCGCCCGGCGGGGGGGCAATGCCGCCGACCATGCGTGTGGCACGCGCCGGGCCCAGGAGATCTTCGACGTAAGGGGTGCCCTGACGGGTGGCGGAGCTGGGGACGTGGGCGTGGGCGGTGGGCAGCAGAAGATCGTAGAGTGTTGCCCCCAGCGTGTTGGTCGGAGCGCAGAGGTGCAGCTCGACGGCGGAGGTCACCACCAGAAGTCGTGTGAGCACCGCCTCCTGCCCATCAGGCCCTTCGATGCGAACCTCGCCTTCAGGCCAGTCCTGGCCGTGATGATGCAAGTAGCCCATCGAAACTTCGATCTGGGGCGCGCGTTTGCTGGCGCGGGCCTCAAGTTCGCGGATGGTCTGGTCGGTGCCGTCGGCGGGTGCACCCTCACAGCCGACCAGCAACGCGAGCGCTACGAGCGAGACGAAGGCGGTAAGGGAGCCGGCGTGGGGGAGAGGCATGATGGGTTCCTGCGAAGACTACGGGGCAGCACTGACGCCGAAAGGCCGCGCTGGTGCTAGCGCGGCCTTTCGGGGGTGTCAATGTGGCGAAAACGCTCAGGCGCCGGTGACGATCGCCCAGGCGTCGTCGTAGTCCGGCTCAGTGGCGATCTCCGGGACAAGTTCCCGGTAGAGAACCGTGCCGTCTTTATCGATCACGAAAACGGTACGCGCGAGCAACCCGAGTTCATCGATCACAAGCCCGAAGGACTCGCCGAGCACGCGATCTTTGTAGTCCGAAAGCGTCTTCACGTGGCGGATGCCGGCCTGTTCCGCGAACCTGTCCAGGGCGAAGGGAAGATCGCGGGTGACGAACCACAGCTCAAAGTCGGCGTCGTCGCCGGCCTCGGCCAGGCGAGCCTCAAAGGTGCGAAGTTGAGCGGCACAGACGCCTGTGTCGACCGAAGGGGCGGTCGTCAGCAGGATGCGCTTGCCCGAGGCGCTGCTCAACGCGAGCGACTCACCGGGATTTTTGTGGACATGAAACTCGGGGGCCTTTTCACCCACGGTGGGCGGAGTGCCGCTGAGGGTGACCGGGTTGCCTTTGAAGGTGATGTTCGTCATCCGTACTCCAATCATTCAAGAGAAGTCTGGTAAGCGATGTGGCGAGGTCGTTGCAGCGCGGTCAACATGCGCACCGCGAAGCTCTCGGCAACCCGATTCTCGACAGCCATTTTTTTTAATGAAGCGAGGGGCGAGTAGCTTTCAGCAGATCATCGACGCTCAGCGTATTTAAGATGGCGTCGGGGCCAAGCCAGGCGCGGCGGGCCTGCTGGACGGCAAAACGCAGATCTTCCAGCCCGGTGGTGGAGTGAGCATCACTTCCCATAACGAGCATCGCGCCCTGGCGGTGGGCCTTTTCGGCGAGCTCCGCGTTGAGATCGAGTCGCCCGCTGCTGCCGTTGAGCTCCATGGCCACGCCGAGCTCCACGCAGGCCTCGACCACCGCGTCGAAGTCGTAGCGGTAGCCGTCGCGCCCGCCCAGGATGCGCCCGGTGGGGTGCCCCAGGCAGGAGAGCAGGCCGGTGCGCATGCCTTTGAGAAGGCGCTCGGTCATCTGGTCGGGCTCCAGGTTGAAGTGACTGTGGACGCTGCCCACCACCCAGTCGCACTCGGCCAGCAGATCGTGATCCATATCCAGGCTGCCATCTTTGAGGATATCGACCTCGATGCCGGAGAGGATGCGGATGCCCTCGACCTGCGAATCGGCCTGGCGAATGCGCGCGATATGATCGCGGAAGCGCTCCGGCGTCATGCCATTGGCCACGCGCACCGCCTGGGAGTGGTCGGTGATGACGATGTAGTCGTAGCCGAGCGCTTTTGCGGCTTCGGCCATCTCTTCGATGGAGTGGCGGCCGTCGGTCTCGGTGGTGTGCATGTGCACGTCGCCGCGGATCTGCTCGGGCTCCACCAGCACAGGCAGGTCGCTCTTCTCCGCCGCCGAGATCTCGCCGCGTCCCTCTCGAAGCTCGGGGGCGATGAAGGGAAGGCCCAGGGCTTCGTAGAGATCCTCCTCGGTGCGGGAGGCGATGGGCGTGTCTTCGCCTTCTTTAAAGACGCCGTACTCACTCACCCTCAGGCCCTGACGCTTGGCGCGGGTGCGTAGCTCGATGTGGTGTTCTTTGCTGCCGGTGAAGTAGTGCAGGGCGCTGCCGAAGACGTCGTCCGTCACCGTGCGAAGATCGACCTGGATGCCGTTATGAAGGCGCACCGAGGTCTTGGTGTCACCGCTGACCAGGACCTCCTTGACTTCTGCCAACGCCACAAAAGCCTCGTGAATCGGTGCCGGGTCGTCCGTGGAAACGAGCAGGTCGATGTCACCGATGGTCTCCCGTCCGCGGCGCAACGAGCCAGCGATCGCGACTCGAATGGACTGGGGCAGGGCGTCGAGTTGATCGCGAAGCGACTCGGCCACGCGTCGGGCCTGCGGCAGCGGGGCGCGATCGCCTCCCTGGGCCAGGCGTTCAATCTCAGTGAGAACTTTTTCCTCGGTTTTTGCGCCCAGACCCTTAAGCTCTCGAAGGCGCCCGGCCTCGGCGGCCTCTTTGAGCGCGCCGAGGTTGGAGACACCCAGCTCGTTGTACACCAGCTTGATGCGCTTGGGCCCGAGCCCCTGAACTTTGAGCATGTCGAGAAGCCCGGGGTCCAGGCGCTCAAGCAGCGCCTGGTGGATATCGCAGGTGCCCCGCTCGCGGATCTGGCGAAGATCGCTGGCGATGCTTGAGCCGATGCCTTTGAGGTCTTCGAGCTCACCGCGCTCGATGATCTGATCGAGCTCTTCGGGGAGCGTCTCCACGGTGCGTGTGGCGTTCTCGAAGGCGCGGATTTTAAAGCGGTTTTCGCCGCTGATCTCCATTAGTTGGGCGATTTCCTGGAGGACGCGGGCGTAGTCACGGTTGTTCATCAGCAGACTCCAAACAGAGGCAATGCGGGCCCGGGCGGAGGGATCGCCGCCGGGCAGGCAAAATTTGGGGCAAGATAGATGCTTTGGGCTTGATTTTCCACGCGAAGATGTTAGTAATTGCGGCCCGCTTTCGGGCGGTGAATTTTTCGGTAGCGACACCCAAACTCTGTCAGCAGGTCCCGGAGCCGCACGCCTCACTTAAGCGGGCGTGGCACAAGCTCGACGTCGGGAGACGAAAGACAAGCTGAACAGGGGGCGAAGCCAGTCTTCAGGGTATGCCCTCGCCAGGCTACGGCTGGAGACGCGAGTGAACTCACACCACGGTGATTTATGCGCACGATGGTAACGAACTTCGCTCTGGACCAGGCTCCGTTGGCGAGGTCGCTTCGAGGCGAGTCCGATGACTAGCTCATCGGCTCGAGAGATGCCGAGAAGGGACCAACACGGAGCGTGGATTCGGAGCGACCATCCACGAGGTAAAACGAATTGGAAGCTCTCGGACGTCAACTGATCCTCGAGTACTACGGGTGCCCTGCAGAACGACTCAACGACGCATCGTTCGTCGAAGAGGTCATGGTCGCAGCGGCTGAAAGCATGGGTGCCCATATTGTCTGTGTGAACTTTCACCAGTTCAACCCCCACGGTGTCAGCGGGGCGGTTGTGATCAGCGAAAGCCACCTGACCATTCACACCTGGCCTGAATACGGCTATGCGGCCGTCGATGTGTTTACCTGCGGTACGGTCATCGATCCGTGGGAAGCGCACGCCTTCCTCAAAGAGCGTTTCGGGGCGACCCGTGAGAGCACCGTGGAGTTTCGTCGCGGCTGCTTCGATGTGGCTCCGGGCACGTTGCCCTCGGCCTACGGCGTGACCCGCGAAGATCTCGACAAATAAGTCATCACAATCAGCAGCGCGTCTGCGGCAGCTCACCCGGGAGGTGGCGAGTCGTGGCGCGCTTGAGGTTCGGGCTGTGCCAGCGCTCACGCCCCGGGTGTGTCTGTCCGGGGTGTGGGCGGGCCTGTGCGTGCGCCCGCGCCCTTCAAGGAGAAGATCATGGCCAAGATCGTCTTTCGCGATCCCCTTAATCGCAACACCATCACCGAACATACGGTGAGTGAGTGGCTGTTCAGCCAGGAGACGCCCTACCAGCAGGTCGACGTCTTCCGCACCCCGGAGTTCGGTACGGTGTTGGCACTCGGGGGCGTGATCAACGTCTCGGAGCGCGATGAGATCGGCTACCACGAGATGCTGGCGCATGTGCCGCTCTTCGCTCACCCGAACCCCCGTCGTGTGCTGATCATCGGCGGTGGTGACGGCGGGACGTTGCGGGAAGTGGTCAAGCATCCGCAGGTTGAAGAAGCGGTGATGGTGGAGATCGACGAGGTGGTCGTCGAGCAGTGCAAGAAGCATCTTCCGCAGGTCGCCAGCGCGTTTGACCATCCAAAAGCCGAGCTCATTATTGGCGACGGCCTGGCGTATGTGAATGAGGCCCCCGACGCTTCGTTTGATGTGATTCTGGTCGATTCGACCGATCCGGTGGACGCGGGTGTGGTGCTCTTTACGCCGGAGTTTTACGCGGCGTGTCACCGGGTGCTTCGCGCCGACGGCATCCTGGTACCGCAGAGCGACTCGATCGTTTACCAGCCTGCGCGCGTGGCCGGGGTGGGCAAGATGCTGCGCGAGCAGTTCGAGCGGGTTGATTTCTACACCTCGATCGTGCCGACCTACCCGGGCTCGCTCTGGGCGTTTGCGTTTGCGTCGAAGGGGCCGCACCCGGTGGAGGGGCTGGACTCCGAGCGGATTGCCGCGCTCGATGATCAGCTCTCGTATTACCACGAAGATCTGCACCGGGCGGCGTTTGCGCTGCCAAAGTATCTGCGTGACCAGCTTCGCGGTTGAAGCGCGGGGCCAGTCGGCGTAGGTTGGCCGGCCCGGAGTGCTGCGCGCTCCGGGCCGGCTCTTTTCTTGACGCGTTCGGCACTTCGTCAGACGCTGGAGGGACGATGGGGGCCAGGCAGGTGATGAATACTGCCCGGCAGTGGGGCGTCAAAGCTCGGGTCGGGGCTCTTGAGATCGCCCGGTAGGTCAAGTAGTCTGCAGCCGATTTGATGATGAGAAACCACGCTTGCGTGGACGCGTGGCGGGGACGTGCATGCGTGACCGAGATAAAATCGACGTGAGGAAGCCGTTTATGCAACGACGAATGTGGCCTGGCGTGATCCTTTTTGCGTTGCTGTGGTGCGTGGCACCGGGCAGCGCCGTGGCGCAGCAAGAGAACGAGCCGGCGCCGGTGGAGGAGACGCAGCCGGCGGATGCGACGCCGCAAGAGGCAGCGCAGGGGGCGGAGGGCGAAGCGCCCGAAGAGGGTGAGGACCCCGAAGCGGGTGCGCCCGCCGAGGGGCAGCCTGATTCGGCCGATGCCGACGCCGCAGCTGGCGAGTCCGAGGAGCAGGCCGCCGCGGAGAGCGAGGGGGCGGCGGAGCCGGTCATCGGACCGGGCGGTCGCGAACTACGCACCGACTACCCGGGCACCGAAGAGTCGCTTCAGGCTCGCATGGACACCGATCGTATTGAAGGCATTGAGATCCCTGATGGCGAGAGCCCCGAGGAGGTCTATGATCTTCGGGTGCGCGACCTTGAGACCAAGATCGACGACCTCAAGGAGCGGGTCTTCCGCTCCAAGAGCCGCATTGTCCTGCTCAAAGAGACTATCCTCAGCGGTAACCTCGCGGGCAGCCGCGCGGTGATTCGTTTCGAGAACGACCTGGGCTCGGCCTACAACATCCGACGCGCGCTCTTCAGCGTGGATGGCTCGCAAATCTTCAACGAGCTCGATCGCGACGGCAACCTCAGCCGCGCCAACGAGCTGGAGGTCTTCAGCGGCCCGGTCAACCCTGGCACGCGAACCGTCTCGGTGAACCTTGAGTTGCAGGGCAGCGGCTACGGCGTCTTCTCGTATGCGCGCGGCTACGAGTTCGATCTTCGTTTCTCGTGCAACTTCACCGCCGAGGAGGGCCGCACCACCGTCGTCACCGTGCGAGCCTACAAGGGCGGCAACGCGTTTACCGCCCACGAAGATCGTCCCGATGGGGTCTGTCAGGTGACGATGGTCGAGCTTAACCTCGAAGACCTGGACGAAGACCAGGCCGAGGCGGCCGGCGAGTAAGCCGGAGAAGTGGGAGTGTGCAAGCGGCACGCTCCAATGCAGTGGTGCTCGATTCGAGGTCGCGCGATGCGATTAAGGTGTTGGCAAGCGATGGTTCATCCTGTCATGACAGCCCGGAGGATGGTGGCGATAATGCTTCTGGGGGCGCTCTGGCTGAGCGCCCCGCAGGCGCATGCTCAGGAGGCCATCGCTGCCTCCACGGCGCGCGAGCGCGTTGAGCAACTCGACGCCCAGATCGACGAGCTGGAGGAACGCTATTTGGTGCCAGCAGTCCTCGAGAGCCGTTTTCGTCTGGAGACGCGCTTTAACGACGCCAAGGTGGCCTACCTGCTCGGAGACTTTCCGCGCGCCAGCGTGCTTTTTGTAGCGGTGGTCGACAACAAACAGGTGCGCCAGTTCGACAGCTATGGCGAGGCCCTCTACCTGCTGGGCGACAGCCTCTACCAGATGCGCAGTTTTCGGGCGGCGCGCACCTTCTTTCGGCGAGTTGTGGAGCTGGGCCCGGGAGGGTTTTACCAGCCGGCGATTGTACGCCTCCTGGAGATCGCCGGCGAAATCGGCGACTACAGCGGGGTCGATGCGCTCTACGCTCGCCTGGACAACCTCGAAGAAGTGACGCCGGCGCTGCATTACACCCGCGGCAAGACCCTCTATCAAGAAGGGCGGTATCGCGCGGCCAGGCCCTGGTTCCAGCGCGCCGCCCGCGATTCGGAGTACGCGCTGATTGCCCGCTATTTCGAGGGCGTTACCCTGGCGGCCGATGGCGACATCGCCGAGGCCCGCGAGGTGTTCACCGGCCTGGTCGCTCAAAACCCCACTACGCCCGAAGACAGCCGCGTGGTCGATCTCGGCCATCTGGCTCTGGGCCGCCTGGCCTACGAGGAGCAGCAGTTCGATCTGGCGATCGACCACTACCTGCAGCTTCCACGCACAAGCCCATATTTTGAGCGTTCGCTCTACGAGCTGACCTGGTCGCTGGTGTCGAAGGAGAGTTATCAGGCGGCGCTTCGCAACCTTGATATTCTGCTCATCTCCGACCCGGACCCGCGTTTTGTGCCCGAAGCCAAACTCTTGATGGCCGATCTCTCCATGCGCCTGCGCCAGTACGATCAAGCGCGGCTCTGGTTCAACGACATCATTGCGACATTTACGCCGGTGCGTACCGAGCTGGTGAGTTTCATCGAGTCGCAGCCCGACCTGCAGAGTTTCTTCGTGGAGCTCGTCCGTCAGGACCTCGAGGGCCTTCGCCCGGACTACATGCCCGAGATGGTCTCGGAGTGGGTCGAGGGCGAGCCGTTGATGGCCGACGCTCGCCAGCTGGTGGCGGACGGATCCCTGACCCAGGCCGATATCGATGAGGCTCAGAAGGCCCTCGCCGAAGTCGAGCAGATGCTCTCGTATGGCTCAAACATCGAGGCGTTCCCGGTGCTCTCCGAAGGCTGGAAGCGGGGCATCGCGCTTGAGGCCGAGCTGATTTCATTGGAGGAGCGTCTGGTCGGAGCAGAGCTTGAGGGGGCCCGTGAGGTCCTGGGGCCCTCGGAGCGACAGCGTCTCGCCACGTTGGAAGCCGAGGTCGAGACGTTGCGCGTCCAGCACCAGAGCGGACCGCAAACCCTGGACGAGTTGCAGAGCCGCAACAGCGCCATCCGCGAAGACTTCGGCCGCCTCAACAGTGAACTTGAGCGCGTCGCCTTCGACATTGAAAGTCTGCAGGTAAACCTCGACGGAATCGACACCTACCTTCGTCAAAATCCGGTAGAGAGTTTCAGCGCCGAAGACCGCCAGAAAGTGCGCCAGATCCGACAGGACCTGCGCGAGGAGGTACGCAGACTGGAGGAGGAGCACGCAGGCCTGAGCCAGGAGATCGTTGCGGTGCAGCGTCAGTTCGGTGCGCGCGATGCCACGCTCGTGCAGCAGCGCGAGGCACGTGAGGTCTACCACCGTCGTCTGATGGAGCTCGGCGAGCTGATCGATGAGCAGCGCGCCCGACTGGCAAGCTCCAGTCGTGGTGATGCGCTGGCGATCGCCGAGCAACGTCGCCGCCTTCCCGAGCTTAAGGCGCGCCTCAATACGTATTTTCAGGGCATCGATCAGGTCATCGAGGAGCGGGTCGTCGATATTCGCGCTACCGTGGAAGTGGAACGCCAGGAGCTGGCCACCTATCAGCGGGAGCTCGACGCCTGGCGCTCCGAAACCGAACGCGCCGTATCGTCCATCGCGCTGTGGAACTTCACCCGGGTTGATGGTGAATTCGACGCGCTGATCCGGCGCGGTCACGTGGGACTGCTCGATGTGGGCTGGCAACGAAAGGAAGATGCCACGCGTGACATCAACCAGCTCTTCGAAGATCGCTCCACCGAGATCAATGTGTTGCGCGAAGCATTTCGCGAGGTCCGGTGATCATGGGCCTGAGAGCAGTGAGGCAAAAGATGGCTGAATCGTCACACCTGAGACGTCGAGGGCGCACCTCAAGCCTGTTGGCGTTGCTCTGCGTTGCGCTGATCTCCGCCGGAGAGGCGCGCGCCCAGGACCCGGTAGACGAGGAGCTGCGCGAGGCCGACGTTGAGGTCGAAGCCCCCGATGCGCAGGAGACGTCAGAGACGGAGACGGAGGGTGATGAGCCTTCCGACGCGTCGTCCGATGAGGAGCAGGGCGCAGCGGAGGCCGCTGAGGAGGAGCGCCCGCTGGGGGCTCCCGTTGAAGAGAGCGAAGACCTCGAGGCGCAGAGCGAACTCGAAGCCCCACGCTCCTCCGATCCGGCTTTTCGCCAGGCGTTGAGCGACTACAGCGACGCTTACGAGCGCTACGCCACCGCCATTCAAGACTATCAGGACACCATCAACGGCATCGTAGAGGCGGAGTTCAATCGCCGGCTGGCCGAGATCAACCGGGCCTACGACTCGAAGATCCGCGCCGGTGAGGTCATTGAGCGCGAGCGTCGCGTGGAAGCGATCGCCTCGTTCGAGCAGTTTCTGGTCGATGTCCCCAACGATCCCGACTACACGCCTGACGCGCTCTTTCGCCTGGCGGAGCTGCAGTTTGAGAAGGCCAACGACGATTACCTGATGGCCGATGAGGGCTATCAGGCCGAACTTGAGCGCTACGACCGCGGGGAGATCGCCGACGAGCCGGCCCCGCCCCAACGCGACTTCCAGACCAGCGCTGCGCTCTTTCGACGCTTGATCACCGACTGGCCCGACTACCGCTCCGCCGATGGCGCCTACTACCTGCTCGCCTACGTTGAGCTGCAGATGGGACGCCCGGATGTCGCGCGCGATCTCTGGGCCGAGCTCATCGTGCAGTACCCGGAGAGCCGCTTCGTCAATGAGTCTTGGCTGCGCATAGGTGAATACCACTTCGAGTACGCCGAGGCCGAAGGCCCCGACCAGATCCTTGAGAATCTCAACTTGGCGCGCCAGGCCTATGAGAACGCCATGGATACTGAGGGCAGCGCCTTCTACTCCGAGGCTCTCTACAAGCTGGCGTGGACCTACTACCGGCTGGGCGACTACCACCAGGCGATCACCAACTTCAAAGAGCTTGTCGAGTACAGCGATGAGGTCCAGCGCCGTACCGGCCGCTCCGGCGCCGCGCTGCGCCAGGAGGCCGTGCAGTACATCGCCATCAGCCTCGCCGAAGAGGATTGGGACCTGGGCGAGGAGGACTACACCCAGGAGTTCGATCCGGATGCGGATCCGATGATGGATCGGGTGCGCCAGTACATCTCCAGCGGTCAGCCTTATGAGCGTGAGGTGATGGCGCAGCTGGCCGATTACGTCTTTGAGCGCTCGAACTTCACCCAGGTCGTCGAACTCTACGAATACATGCTCGAGCAGTATCCGCAGCATCGCGACAACCCCAAGATCCACGAGCGCATCATCGTCGCACTGCACCGTGACGGGCAGCCCGAGGCGGCGTTCGCTGTGCGCCGCCAGATGCTGGAGTACTACGGCCCGGAAAGCACCTGGTTTGCGTACCACGAGCGTCTGGGCAACGAGGAGGCGCTGCGCGGTGCTGACTCACTTGTTCGCGATAACCTGCTCACCGCGGCGACCTGGTACCACGAGCAGGCCCAGAACCTGCGTAACGAGGCGCTCGTACGTCGCGATCCGGCTCTGCTCGCGCTTACCGAAGAGCGCTACGCGATGGCTGCCGACGCCTACGAGCAGTTTTTGCGTCGCTATCCCAACGATCGCGAGGTCTTCCAGTGGAACTTCTTCTACGCCGAATGTCTTTATTATTCGGCTCAGTACGAAGAGGCCTTCCAGCAGTATCAGGTGGTCCGCGAGCTCGACATTGCGGACAACGAGTATCAGGAAGTCAGTGCGTTCAACGCGATCAAGGCGTTGGAGTTTATGATCCGCGATCAGGTTGAGCGCGGCGAGTTGACGCCTACGGCGATGGCCGGTGCCAACATCGATCAGGCCCGCGAAGCCGCCCAGGAGCTTGAAGGGCAGCGCGAATACGATGAGTCCCGCGGTGACCAGGCGATTACGGTGGAGGGTGAGCCGGTTCCGCCGCTGGTAGAGCGCTTTGTGACCGCGATGGATCGCTATGTGGTACTTCGTCTGCAGAACAGCGAAGACGCCTTCCTGGGCGCGAAGTTCGCCTTCCAGGCGGCCAAGGTCTATTACGACTTCCAAAACTACGAAGAAGCTCGTCGCCGCTTCGCCTGGGTCGTTGAGAGCTACCCGGAGCACGAGGTGGCTTACCTCGCCGGTAGTTTGATCCTGGAGAGCTTCCGCGACGAGAACAACTACGCGGCGATGGCCGAGTGGGCTGATCGTCTTGCGGAGGTCATCCGCGGCGAGCAGGCCGAAGCGGTGCGAGCTGAGGTGCGAGAGTTCCGCCTCGGTGCGCTCTTTAAGTCCGCAGAAGATCTCTACGCGGCCGAGAAGTACGAAGAAGCCGCCGAGGAGTACCTGCGGCTTGTTAACGATGCGCCCGACCATCAGTACGCGCCCAAGGCGCTCAACAACGCGGCGGTCGCCTACGAGGTTATTCGTAAGTTCGACTCGGCGCTGCGTCTCTACGAGCGCGTCTACCGCGAGTATCCTGACGACAACCTCGCCGGCTATGCGATCTACCGGGTGGCGGTGAACTCTGAGCAGTTCTTCGAGTACGAGAAGGCCATCCAGCACTACCAGCTCTTCTACGATCGCTACCGCGGCGAGAGCCCGCCTGAGTTGGCGGGGATGGGCTTTGATATTGAGGACCGGCGAAAGACCTCGCTGATGAGTATCGCTGTGCTCAACGAGAGTCTTCAAAACTACGAAGAAGCAGCCCAGACCTACTCGGAGTACTCACGCGTTTACGTCGAGGATGAGAACGCCGCCGATGCGCTCTGGAAAGCTGCCGAGGTGTGGGAGAAACACAATGCGCTCGACCGCATGGTCGAGACGCTCGAGCGTTACATTCAAATCTACGGCGGGGCTGAGGGACAGGAGGAGCGCTCGATGGAGGCGCGCCTTCGCATCGCCCAGGTCTACGAAGATCGCGGCGATACCCGCCGCTCGGCGCGCTGGTACACCGATGCGCTTGAGACCTTTGAGCGCCTGGGGCTCGAAGCGCCCAACTACTTCGCGGCTCAAGCCCAGTTCATGCTGGTAGAGCATGAGTTCCGCGAGTGGGAGCAGATCACGATCGAAGGATCGGTGGCGCAGCAGGGGCGGATCCTGCAGCGCAAGATCGAGGAGTTGCAGGAGCTGGCCGCGGAGTACGGGAAGGTCTTCGGTTACCGGAGCTTTGAGTGGACGCTGGCGGCCAACTACCGCATCGGCTATTTGGCGCAGAGCCTTGCCGAGTCGCTCTACGAGGTCCCGATTCCCTTCGATGAAGACTCCGACGAGTACTACATCTACCAGGGCGAATTGGAGAATGTGGCGTATCCGCTCGAAGAGCAGGCGATCGAACGCTACGAGCGCACGATCGCCGAGGCCCGAAACGCCCGGGTGGTCAACGAGTGGACCAAGCGCACCCTGGAGCAGCTTAACCGCTACCGACCGGCCGATTACCCGCTCTTCAAAGAGGAGCGTCGCTTGCGGGAGGGGATCGCGACACAGGGGATCCCCTACCTTACCGAGGAAACGTATCAGGCTCGCCAGGAGCGCGAGGAGCCCGGTGCCGAGGAGGACGCGCAATGATTAACCTGCCTCGCAAGACACGCCAGGCGATCGGTATCGCAGGCGTACTCCTGGTCACATTGAGCGCGTGCTCGAGTGGTGAGCCCAAACCCGACGAAGTCCCGGTAGAAAGCGAACTTCCGGGGCCGACGGGCGCCGAGTCCGACGACCCCTCGGCGCCGGAGCAGGCCGGGCCGACCCCCCGGTCCCAACCGGATCCCGCCGAGGTTGCCGGTCATGTTCAGGCACGCATCGATGCGGCGCTCTCGCGAATTGAGGAGGGCGACCGCGCCACAGCGATCGATATCTTGACCCAACTCGTTGAGGAGCCCGAGGGCGGCTACCTCGCTGCGTTCAACCTCGGCGTGCTCTATGATCGCCAGGGTGACGGAGAGAACGCCGTTCGCCGTTATGTGCAGGCGCTCCAGCTTGAGAAAGACTTCTCCCCGGCGTTGGTCAACCTGGTGCGTCTCTACATTCGTGCCGGGCAGATCTCGGAGGCCGACGCCGTCGCCCGACGCATGATCGACGCGAGCCCGGAGAATCTCGATCACCGAGCGGCACAGCTTGAGGTGACGATCGCCCAGGGCCGTTACGAAGATGCGGTACGAGGCGCGCGCGACATCCTTCGAAAAGATGAGCGCCACGTTGAAGCGATGTTTCAGATGGCCCGCGCCAACGTGCGCCTGGAGCGCTACGAGCTCGGGCGATCGATCCTGACAAGCGCTCTTAAACTCGCACCGGAGCGAGCGGATCTCTACTACCTCTTCGGCGTCATCGAGTGGGAACTCGAAAACACCGACGGGGCGATCGCTAACTTCGAGAAAGCCGTCGAGCTGCAGCCCTTCTTTCCCGAGGCGCGCAACAACCTGGCGGTGCTCCTGCACGAAGCGGGCGACTACCCCGGGGCGATCGCTCATCTTCAGAAGGCCGTTGAAGACTTTCCGGAGTTCAAACAAGCCTACGTCAATCTGGGGAACTCCCTGAAGGGCGCGGCAAAGTACGGCGAGGCGGAAGAGGCCTTTAAGCGTGCGATCGCCATCGACAGCGCATTCGCTGATGCGCACTTCAACCTGGGGATCCTCTACCTGGAGAGCGAAGTGCCGGGCTACGAGGAGATCGAGCGCTACACAAAGGCCATCGAGTCCTTCAACGCCTACCGCACCGCGGCACGCGATCGCCTGAGCGACAGCGATCCCGTCAACGCGTACATCAACGAAGCCAACGGCGCGATTGAGCAGGCGCGGGCGCGAGAGGAAATGTTGCGCCGCCAGCAAATGCTTCAACAGGAACAGTCCGAGCCCGAAGATGGTGATGCGTCCAATGAAGACGGAGGAAACGATGCGTAATGTGTCCAAAACGATGGGCTTTGCACTGCTCGCGGCTGCAATCGTCACGATCGGATCGCCGGGCGACGCGTCGGCTCAGCAGGCGATCTTCGAGTTTGATGAGATCGTGGTTGAGGGACGTATTCAGAAGCCTGAAGCATTTTATATCATCCAGGCGGCCAACCTCAGCTACGAGCCAGTCGATCCCAAGCCAACCTTCCTTCCGGAGCTTCTGGAATCCGTAGAGGAGGAGCCCTTTTAAGGGATCGTAACATCGCGTTAAGTGGCGAATTTTCGCGGGATTCTCGCGTTGCACAGGCGCAAAAAAGCGCTTTGCTGGCCCAAATTCTTTGTGTTATACCTTCATCCCTCAGTGGGCGCTTTCAAGCAGGTCCACCGGCGCCATGGGGCGTCAAGGCTCGGCAAGCCAACAGGGTTTCCGAGACCAAAGTTCGCACGTAGGTCACTTCGAAAAAGCATTGCCGAGCAAGCTACAATCACAACACGTACGGAGGTAATCGGACATGGCTGCGATCGCTGAAGCCTTTCGCGACGGTGGGATCTGGATGTACTCCATCCTTCTTGTCAGTGTCGTCGCGCTGGGCGTGACTCTTGAGCGTTTTTTCTTCCTTTTCTTCAAATACAACATGAATGCGCAGGCGTTTATGGCCCAGATCCAGAAGCTGGTGATGGCCGATAACGTCGACCGCGCAATCAAGTTGTGCAACGCGGCCCCCTCGCGCGTGGTCCCTCACGTCATCAAGGCTGGTCTTACCCGCGCCAACAAGGGCGAGGTCGAGATTCAGAACGCGATGGAAGAGGCCACCCTGGAGATCGTGCCCAAAGTTCAGAAGCGCACCCAGGCGCTGCTGACCATCGCTAACGTCGCCACGCTGATGGGTCTTCTCGGTACCATCGTCGGTCTTATCGAGGCTTTCGAAGCTCTCGAGACCGCGACCCCTGAGAACCGCCAGCGCATGCTCTCTCGCGGTATCGCGATGGCGATGAACACCACCGCCTTCGGTCTTATCGTGGCGATCCCCACGATGGTTGCGCACCTTCTTCTCTCCGGTGTCACCAAGAAGATTCTCGACGACGTCGATATGTACAGCGTCAAGCTTGAGAACCTCCTTGTGACCCGCGGGAAGGGCGGTCCGGTCGAGTGAGTGTCCTCCGTGTCCGGTAGAGTAACGGGGCGCCCATAGCTGGCGCCCCGTGCTTTCCCGGCCATCGGCGAACAGTCGCATAAGTAAGTACGTCTAAGATTTCGTTAAGGAGGCCAGATGGCTCGCCGACCGCGTGAGGAAATCGAGGTAAACCAGGATCTCAACCTGGCACCGATGATGAACCTGGTCATCATCTTGATTCCAATGCTTTTGCTCTCTGTCGTCTTTATGGAGGTTAGCGTCATTAACGTGACGATGCCTCTTGGTGGTGCGACGACGTCGGATCGCACGGAGCCCGAAGAGGACAAGCAGCCTCTTAACCTGGCGATCAGTATGACGGCTCAGGGCTTCTACATTACGGCTGCTGGAACCAAGATGCAGCCGATGCCTGGCTGCCCTACCGGTGGACCCTCGATTTGTCTGGAGGATGACTCCATCGATCCTGCTGCTCGATTCGAAGAGTCTCGTCGACTCTACGCCTCGGGCGACAAGATTCGCGGTGAAGAAGTGCTGCTGGAAGGACTCAGCGCCTACAACTACCGTGAGCTTTACAACCGTCTCTCCACCATCAAGAATGAATTTCCGGAAGAGACGACCGTCACACTGACTGCCGACGCGGAGCTTCCTTTCGCGCTGACGACTCGTGTGATGGACGTGGTGCGCTTCCGCCTTGAGGAGGACTCGTACGATTCGAACGAGGACTTCTGGGCTGCTAAGCCGCGTACCGAAGGCGACACCTATTCGATTCTCTTTGGCGACCCGGCTTTCGGTGTTCTCTAAAAGAGCAGTCGACCTGAAAACTCGCAAAAGAAGAACTCATCTTACGAGTGTGATCCATGGCAGATAATCAACAAGGTGGCTTCGGTCACGACGACGAAGAGTGGATCAAGGCGCAACGCGCTCGTGATGCGAAACGCGCAAAGAGTGCTTCGCGTCGCAAGTCGGATAAAGAGGCCAGTCTGAACATCAACTCGTTGATGGACATCCTGGTTATCATGCTCGTCTTCCTGCTCAAGAGCTACGGGGAGGAGCCGCTTAAGGCGATCGACGAGGACCTCAAGGTTCCTCAGAGCGCCTCGCAGCTGGCCCCGGAAGACTCCACGACGGTGACGGTGACCCGTACCGCAATCCTGGTGAACGATAACCTCGCGGTCGATGTGAAAGACGGCGCGGTCGATCCCAGCCAGAAGAGCGGCGGCGGCGAGTCGGGTATGAGTATTACCCCTCTGCTCGACGAATTGAATAGGGCGGTTGAGCAGAAGAAGAATGAGCAGCGTCTTCTTCAAGAGGACTATGTCCCGGAGGCGACGATTATCGCCGACCAGACCACGCCGCATCGCTTGATGCTCGAGGTGCTCTTTACCGCATCGCAGGCACAGCTGAACCAGTTTCGCTTCGCGGTCATTAAGTCGACTTTCTCATCGCTTGGTGGTCAACCCGCCAAATGAGGCCAGATTTAATCTCCTGCCCTTTTCTACCGGGGCATCGCCACGAGTATCGAAGGGCAGGGGATGGATCGGATGGACCTCGTCGTTTAGGTTCGCGAGACTTGGCGTAGGAAAATTGGCGGCTTTGACGAGGGCGTGATTGCCTATCGATGTGTCAGGCTCCGAGGAAACGCACCATGGCAAAAGCATCCGGTCGAAAAATCTTGAGGGTTGGATTGATCCAGAACGAAAAGGTTCTGGAAGAGCGCCTTCTCCGAAAGGAGGAGACGGTTTCGATCGGCTCCGACTATAAGCGCAACCTCCTGGTGCTGCCGGCATCAAACCTTCCGAAATCTTTTGCGCTCTTTGAGCCGGCCGGTGGCAGCTATACGCTGCAATTTACCGACAAGATGGAGGGGCGGGTCTCGCGTGGCGGCTCGGTGCAGTCGTTTGAAGAGCTGCGTTCCAGCGGGGTCGCCAAGAAGAAGGGCGATGTCTACCAGGTCAAACTCGACGCTACGATGCGCGGTCGAGTGGTGATCGGGGAGGCGACCGTCCTTTTTCAGTTTGTGACTCCCCCGCCGGTGCGTCCCGCGCCGGTACTGCCTGCGTCGATGCGCGGCGGATTTATGTCGAGCATCGACCGCCCTCTGGCGATGCTTCTCTTGCTCTCAGCGCTGATCCAGATTGGATTTGTCGTCTTTGTTGAGAACCAGGATTGGCCGGTTCCCGAGGAGACGGAGTTTCGCATTCCCGATCGCATTGCGCGGATCATGGTGGAAGAGAAGCAGGACGAGCCCGAGCCAGAAGAGATCGAGCTTGAGGAAACTGAAGAGGGGGAAGGGGAGAATGAGGGCGAGGCTGCTCCGCAGCAGGCTGAGCCTGCGCCCAGCAAGACCCCTGAAGAAGTGGCCGATGCGCGTCAGGAAGAGCGGCTTCGCCTGACAGAAGAGGTGCGTGATGCAACCGTGCTTCGCGTTCTTACGGCCGATGGTGAAGGCGGGGAGTCAGCGATTGCTCGCGTGACCGACAGCCTGCGAAACCTGGGCGCTGATGAGGCATTTGCCGGCTCTTCTCGTGTTGAGTACCAGGCCGGTGGTGGCGACCGTCTGGCGCTGGGCCGCGGTGATAGCGAGGCCGATGGCGTTGGTACCCGTGCCGATATCGGCGAGATCGGATCGACTAAGGGAGCGTCCAAAGCAAAGGACGGTGTCGATACCGGCAAGCGTGAAGAGACGACGGTGCGCGCACGGCCTGTGCAGATTCAGAATCCGGATGACGCCATCGGCGGAACGCTTGATCAGGCGGCAGTTTCTCGCGCGTTGCGCCAGATTCAGCGCAATATCCAGGACTGTTATGAGCGTGAGCTTCGTCGAAACAACAGCGCTCAGGGTACGGTGCGCGTTCTGGTGACGGTCTCTGCGGCGGGCTCTCGAGGACGCGTCAGTGACGCCAAGGTTGCAGCAGACGGCGTCGGCGGTGGCGTCGGTCAGTGCGTCGCCCAGGAGATTCAGCGTCGTCTTCGCGTCCCCGCTCCAGAAGGGGGCGACTCGATGTTCACCCTGCCTTTCGTGTTTTCGCCGGGCGGCTGATCGTCGGCTGCGGGCGGGGGGGAACGCCCTTTCTTGAAGGGCATGCATGTGATCTTATAATTAATCGGAGACGATCACGACGACGGGGGATACCCGCTGCGAATCTGCAGAGAGTTGGGAGCCGTCGTAACTGATCGGGCCGCGCAACGTGAATTGACGATAGGGCGCGGATCGATCCTAGATCCCAGGATATGGCATGAACACCACGATGCGATGGGCGACGATGTTAGGGCTCTCGTTACTACTTGTCGGGCCGAGTGCGCTGGCTCAGCAAGACGGTGATGGTGAGCGCCTCCTGACCGATTTCAACGATCGCAACGGCGGGGGGGTTATTGACGAAGATCTCGACAATCTCTCAGCAGGAGAGATGGGTGAGCGAGCGGCGAATAAGATCGACGCGATGCGCGTCACTCTCGAGAGTACCACCCAGTTGTTGGATAGCGCGCGTGATGAAGAGCGCGATATTCTGAAGATTAATTGTGTGAATGAGAAGTTGGCTTCGATCAGGGGCTTTGTGAAGGTCAGTGAGCAGAGCTACGTCAGTCTCTCGGACAGCGTGGCTGCCAATGACCTTGAGGCGTCCAAGCACCATTACACGCTGATCAGCATCGCCGGTCAGCGCGTCTCCGGATTGGGAGAGGAGGCGCGAGTGTGTGCCGGGCAGGAACTTCGTTATGCCGATGATGCGGTTCTGGAGGTCTCAGTAGACCCCGGGATCGGATCTCCCGACGAGGAGTTCCTGGGCGACGAGCGTGATGTGCTCGATCGCCTTCCGGAGCTGACCCCCTATCAATAAGCCGGTTGGGACGCATGATGTGCTGCGTCCCACGTTCAGATAGATGAGAGTGCCCATGACGGGACGATGGATGAAAGCGGCCGCGCTCTGTGCGGTGGCCAGTGCAGTGCTCTTGACTTCGCCCTCCGCTGCGGCGGAGTGGGGCGATGGTGTGGGGGGAGGCAACCTGCGCCTACACCCGGGGGTGACACTCGGGGCGGGGTTTGATTCCAACCTCTACTACTCATCGAGTCGGGAAAGCTCGAGTATCAAACAGGTTCCCGAAGGCTTTGTGCAGCCGGGGTTGAGGCTCGAGACACTCGATCCGGGAATGTGGGATATCAACGGGGACGCGTCTGTTGGTTGGCGGCAGTATTTGAGTTCGGAGGAGACCGTAGCCTCTCAGAGCGGTCTGTCGGCGAACCTGGGCGCGAACCTGACATGGAACCCGCGCGGTGCGGTGAGTCTGCGTCTGTCCGAGACTTTCGTGCGCACCAACGAGGCTCCGAGCTACGAGTCCGCCGACGCGGTTAATCGTATCTTCAACCGTGCCGGCGTGATGCTTGGTTTTCACCCGGGCGGACGAGTTCTCGAGACCTATCTGAGCTACGACCTCTCGCTCTATCGCCATAATCTCTACCGTGAACTCGATCGTTACACGCATCATATCGGGTGGAACGGACACTGGTCGTTCCTGCCCAAGACCGCGCTTGTGGCATCGGCGGATTATCGCCGTATTAACTACGCCAGCCCGGTTCAGGGCGGCCCCTCCGGTGAGGTCATCAGCGCGGATGGTCGGTTGTTGAATACCAACAGTAACCCTTTGCGCTTGTTGGGTGGCCTGCGGGGCTTGATCACGCAGCGCGTCAGCGTGGGGTTGCAGGCCGGTTACGGGTGGGGTTTCTATCAAGACCCGAACGGGCCCGATTTTCAGGGCCTGTTGGTAAAGGCGGAGGCCAGCTATCAGTTCGGTCCGGTCAATCTTGATAGCCGCATTCGTGCGGGCTACCAGCGCGACTTCGCGGACTCGACGATCGGGAACTTCTACACCTACCATCGCGCGCTGGTCGGGTTTCAGCAGGGTTTGGTCGGGGGGCGTCTGAAGTTAGGTTTGGAGGCAGACGCGCAGATGCGAGATTACGCTGACCTCGGCGTGCGTCAGGTTCAGACTCAGGACAACGTGGTCACGATCCCTGAAGACCTCTCCGACTTGCTCTTCGGTGTGAAAGGTGAGGCATCGATGGAGCTACGTCGTGGCTGGGATCTGGGCCTGTCCTACCGCTTTGTTTCCAACTTTACCGATAACGTCGTTCAGGTGGATGGTCCGGGGGAGAGTTCAGTGCGGGACTACCAACGTCACCATGTGGTGCTGACGACGACGCTTACGTATTAATCAGGGCGCATTGGTGTTGCAGCCGCGGTCCCTGGCCACGAAATCCGGGAGAGTGTCCTGTGAGAAAGGTTAATGGGTGTGTGCCCTTTCTGGCGGTATGTCTCTTGCTGGCGGGGCTGCTGAGTGGGTGTGCTCACGAGCGTGTTGATCCGGCTTATCTGGCGCTGGTTGAGCAGCAGGCCGAACTTCCGCCTACCGGCGAACTCGGTCCCGGCGATCGATTTTTGCTGAGAGTCTACGGGGAAGAGGCGCTCAGTGGTGAGTTTACTGTCGGTGCCGACGGGACCATCAACTATCCGCATGTGGGGCGCTTTAAGGCCGAGGGGCTGACCTGCACCGATGTTGAGGTTCAACTCACGCTGGGGCTCGGGGAGAAGTTTCTCAAAGAGCCCAACGTGCAGTGCACGATTGTTGAGTACAACTCCAAGCGTATTTTCATCTTCGGTGAAGTCCGAGAGCCGGGGACTTTTCCTTATAAAAATAACATCAGCATCATCGAGGCCTTTGCGCTGGCCGGCGGCTTCAACGAGCGCGCGAGCACCAACAACACCAAACTTACGCGTGTGGTTGACGGTGTTGAGATTCAGGTCCGCGTGCCGCTTCAGGAAATCGTAGAGGGGCGTCAGCGCAACCTCAGGCTCTTGCCCGGCGATATTATATTCGTGCCTGAGTCTGCGTATTGAGCCAGGCGTCGTATTGAGCCGGGCATCAAGGCGCAGAGCGCGGCCGCTGGCGCGACGTTCTCTCCGCGATTTGAAGTCGTAAAGCCGAGCTGTCTACTATCTGATCAGGGGACTGATGAAGCGTGCACGGGTGAAGTCATTCACTCGTGTGCGTGCCTGACGGTAGGCATTGCCGCTCTGAGCTGGCTGCATTAGGCTTGGGCTCTCATGACAGCATGCAAAACGCAGGCGCGGAGAGTCGAGTAATGAGTGAAGGTACCGTCGGAGCGACGCCGCCATCGGGGGCCACCGAGGATGAGTTTCTCGAGGTGGTTCGAGAGCGGTACGGGTTGATTCGTGTGCTAGGAGAGGGTGCGCTCGGGCGAACCTATCTGGCACGAGACCTGGACGCCGATGAGAGGCTTGTCGCGGTAAAGGAGCTCTTGCCGAGTCGCATGAAGCGCTGGAAGGACTACGAGCTCTTTCATCGTGAATGCGAGATGTTGCGCAGCCTCGAGCATCCGGGGATTCCTCGATACTACGCGCACTTCACGATCGAGGATGAAGAGGCCGACGCGCCTGATCGGCTCTTTCTTGTTCAAAGTTATATTGAGGGGCGAAACCTCCAGGATATGCTGGATGAGGGGTATCGTTTTGCCGAGGACGAGGTGCGCGATGTCCTGCGTCGAACCCTCGAGGTGCTCGACTACCTTCATCGGCTTAACCCTCCGGTGATTCATCGCGACATTAAGCCTGCCAACCTGATGCTCCGGTCGGATGGTTCGCTGGTGGTGATTGACTTCGGGGCGGTTCGTGAGTCGGTGACAGCCGAGGGGTTGGGTTCAACGATCGTGGGGACGTTTGGCTACATGCCGCCGGAGCAGTACGCGGGGGCGGCGCGTGCAGCAACGGACATCTTTGCGTTGGGCGCCAGTGCTGTTCAACTTCTCAGTGGGACACCGCCCGGGGAGCTTTTTGACGGGCTGCATACCTTCCGGCTGCCGGATGACCTTCCTGTGACGATCGGGCTGGAGCGGGTGCTCCTGGCGATGACGGAGCCGGAAGTTGAGCGACGCATGCAAAGTGCCGCAGCGGTCCTCCAGGCGCTTGAGGATGAGTTTTTGATGATCCCGCGGGAGACGGTGGTCGGACGACTTCCGGTGCCTCACGAGATTCTGCCGGCGCCGCGTCCCTTCCCGGGCTTTTTCTTGCGGGACGCTTATCTAGGCCGAAGTCATCTGGGGGTGGTGGTGGTCAACATCATTGCGTGTCTTGCCACCTTGAGTTTTCCGATTGCGGTATGGATGGCGGGGATGGTGGGCTTTGCGGTGCTGGGGGCCTTCGTATTTTTGTGCACGCTTGGTATGGCGCTGGCCGCATGTGGGCGAGCGTTTCAAGACATCTCGGTGTATCGCGCGGGAGAGTATACGCTGGGTGAAGTCACCGGGCGCTTTTCCGATCTTGGCGGGGGACGGTCCAGCGGGGTTCATCTGACGTACCGCTATCCGGTGAATGGGCGTTACATTTACGGGAGTCTGGCGACGGGGGACAGGGCTTTTGCCGGTCTGAAGCCCGGGGATCCCCTCGGGGTGATCTACCTTGCGGAGACTCCCGAGGAGCATGTGATGTACGCGGTGCCTGCGACCTGGTCGAAGCGTCAGGAGAACTCCCAGCGTCGGTTGGCGGTGGAGAGCTAAGGCGCGTTTTGCTTACGAGGCGTCTGGCGTGGGTGTGAGAGTGGGCATAGAAAAGCGCTGCCGGCAGTTGCCGGCAGCGCTTCTTTCGTACAAAGAGCCTACTTAGAGGCGCTGATTAGCTGCGAGCCGCCGAGGAGTCGGTTCCCTGGGGAATCGCCGCCTCTGCGTTCTCCCGCGTCTTACGGCTGACCTCGTTGAGTTTCTCGGAGCCGCGCTCGCGGAGATCTTCGAGGGAGTGGCGCAGCTCGTCGCGCAGCTCATTGCCGCGCTTCGGAGCGAAGAGCAGGCCGAGGGAGGCTCCCACGGCGATGCCGGCGCCGAAGACGCCGAGCATCGGCAAGACGACGTCCATGGTGCTCTTGCGATGTTCGAGGCCCAGGCGGTCGAGGACGTTTTCGATGGAGGCGTCATACGTGGTGCTGACGTTTCGGTTGACGTCGTTCATAACTTTTTTCCAGTCCATGGTGCTCTCCTTTTAGCGAAGGTTCGGGCGCGAGGGCGCGAGGGCGCCAGAGCGCGGAGCGATGGGCGTGCTCAATGCGCGGAGGGGTCGCTCTCGTTGTTGGTGAGTGAACGTAAGTGTGAGGCGGCGACAGGCAAGACCATCGCCTTGATCCCGACCCGCATCAGTCGGCGCGTAAAGGGGGTGAAAAGCCCTCCGCCAAGTACGTAGCCGACGCCCGCTGCGGCGGCCAGGACAGCGTAAGGGTTGCGCTCGTAGATGTGGCCCAGGGGATTGTCGCGGCGAAAGTCATCGTAGAGATGACGGGCGTCGTCGACGATGCGGCGCGATTCATCCAGGTAGTCCCGGGTCTGTTCGAGGTCTTGCTTGAGGTCCGACATAACAAAGCTCTCAGCATCGGGGTCAGCGCAAAGGGTGGCGAGCGGCTTCAGGCGAGCCAGCGGCGGCTGGCGAGCCGGCCAATCACGTAGCCAGCGGCCACGGCGCCGGCGATGGCCAGGCCGGGGTTGGTGCGGATGAAGTCGACGGCCTGGTCGTTGAACTCCTGCAGACGCTGGCGGGTCTGATCGTAGTTCTGCTCGATGTCGTGGTACTGCTGCTCGATGCGCGCGCGAGCTTCCGCCGCGCGTTCGCCGACACCGGGTTCGGACTGGGGCTGTTGGGGCGTGGTAGCGGTGGTGGGTTTTGCCTCGGTCATGATGGGAAGTCCTCATCGAAGTCAAACGCGCCGGCAGCGCGACAGCGGTCCGTAGAAATAGAAGTGTGCAGCAATGTGTGCACGGCGGCGCCAGGAGCAACCGGGATCAGCGTAGCGCGAAGTAAAGTCCCACCCCGAAGGCGATGCCGACGGCTTTTCGAGGATGATCGTGGACCCACTGACGCCAGTCAAGCGCGCGGTCCATGGTGGAGCGGACCTCGTGCTGGAGCATGTCCAGACTGGAGGCAATCTGGCGACGTGAGGCCTCAATCTCGAGCCGAATTTCTTCGGGAGTGCCCGCCGGTCGGCGGGCGCTTACGAGGGCTCCGCCGGAAGTTGCGGGGATGAGCTCTTGCGAAGTTGCTTTATCCATTGCTTGTTCCTCTCAAGCTCTTCCGAAATCTGAGGCAGGCTCACACCGCTCTCGCTGAGCTGGCTGGAGAGCCGCGCGATGGCCACGCCGGAGACGGCCAGGTGCAGGCCGGCCAGGATGGCGCAGGCGATGAACATCGGCCCGACCCCGCCGAGCCAGAGTGCGAGCAGCACGATGGCGGCCAGCAGCAGGAGGTAGCCCACCAGGGCGATGGCCCCGAAGACGACCAGCCCGATGACCTGGGTGGCGACCTGCTTGAGCTCGTCTTTGGCCTCGTGGCGCGCAAGCTCGACGTGCTGTCGAACCAGATTGGAGAACCCCTCGGAGAGGCCCTGGATCGCAGCGTTGAAGCCGGCCGCCGACGGGGAGTCTGGTTGGCGTTGCACGGAACCTCCGGTGAGAAAGAAAAACGCCTGTTCGCTCGATGTCATGAGCGTCTCTGGCGAGCGGGCTGACGTGCCAAACTCTAAGCGCGTCGCCGCGCGGGTCTACCCACACCCTGAAGACCGGGGTTAAGCCCGAAGCGTGTGGAGATGCCGGCGCGAGGGCCTCGGCGGCGGTCGTTGCCCGGGGGAGGGCGCTTATTCGATTTCGATGGTTACCGTGGCGAGGTTATTCTCGGTGATGGAGGCGGTCGCCGACTCGACGGTAGCGCCGATGTTGTGGACGCCCGGCTCGAAGTCGGTGAACCAGCTCTTGGCGATGCCGCTGAGTACCACGACGTTGCCCTCGACGACGACGTTCTGGGGCTCGGCCTCCACCCGTGGATCCTGGGTGAAGACGGTGACCTGGTCGATCTCATCGGCGAAGTTGATCACGGTGAGTTCGACGGTGAAGAACTCGTCGGTCATGCCGGTCTCGGAGGTCGAGATCACATCCGGGGTGATGGACATGGAGACGATGCCCGGCTCGGTCGGGTCGAGCAGGCAGCCCGAGAGGGTGACGAGGGCCAACACGAGAAGGAGAGCCGAAGCTCGGGAAAACACAGATCGCAGCATAAAAGTCTCCAGCGCAGCCGCCTCAACAAGGGGGTCTGGTGATGGTGATGTGATGACTTCGCCTTGAGCCAACGTTGACGTCATCTCTGCTGCCTTAAGAGCACTGTGAGCTGCGTTGCACATCCTCGACGATGCCCAAGCATCGCCTGTGGTTTGCGCCCTGCTCAGGTCACTCTCGAATTCGCATTCAAAGGCGTCAAAACTGCCTCACGGCGTTATAAAAAAAGGCCCTGAACTCCTATCATGCTTTGAGAGCCGGGTCCAACGGCGGGCCGCGACGGTTGGCCTCGGTGGGGGAGCTGGGTTAAGCTGAGGGCGACGAATTCTGCAGGCATTTCTTGAGAGCGACGGTCGCGATGGCAGCACAGTACTGCGTCAAAGTATCCGCCGGGGAGGCCTCGGTGGAGGTGGGGGAGTTGGCCGCGCGGGTGGCGCGGCTGTCGGGGCGAGGTGCAGCCGAGATCGAGGGGATGCTGAAGTTGGGGGATGTGGCGATCGCTGATTCGCTCAGTTACAGCGAGTCGTTGGAGCTGCAGCGGGAGCTGATGCGCTTGAAGATTCCATCGAAGGTGGTCTCGGAGGTGGGTGAAGGCAAGGGGGGAGCGCTTTTGCAGCGTGGTCGGTCGCCGGCCGGGGTTGAGGCGGTGAGCGCGACGCAAGAGGCGGGGGCGAGGGATGGGGTCGACGCTTATGTTGACGTGTCGGAATCGCGAGGCGCTGGCGTGAAAGGTGGTCAGGGAGCCGAAGAGGAGAATCCCTGGGCGGAGTTTTTTCCGGATTTGCAGGCTGGCGAGGAGTCGGCGGCGGAGCGTGTGCGGGGGGGCGCGCCGGAGGTTGAGTCTGCCGGGGCGGCGAGGGCGCAGGAGGAGGTTCGGTCGTCGCCGGGGTCAGGTGGCGAGGGAGCGAAGGGAGCTGAGCGCGAAGCGCGGGCCTCCGAGCTTCGGCCCACCTCTCCCGAAGATCCCGAACCTTCGCCCGCCGGGCCCGACCGCGCCCGTCTGGCCGAGGCGCTTCAGTTTTATGAGGAGCGTCCTCCCTATGCACCTCGTGGCTACGACCCGCGTCCGGATCATGTGCCGCTCCTCGCCGCGTGTTTTAGCGCGGTGGCGCCCGGTGCGGGGCAGATCTTCAACGGGCAGCCGGAGAAGGCCCAGCGCTACGCGCTGACGTTTTTTTTGCTGCTGCCCTGGTACCGCGCGGTGCGCGACGCCTGGATCTATGGCGAGCAAGTGCGGCGCTATTATGCGCCGCGTCCCGAGCCCGGAGAGGCGCGCCGCGCGGCGTCTTTTGCGCTGAAGTGGTGGCTTGCTGTGGGGGTGGTGGCCTCGCTCTCGGCCTACACCTATGGCCTGATCGAGGATCAGCGTCAGCAGGCTCGCGAGCACGCTGAGCGCGAGCTTGTCGCGGCGATGATCGATGTCGCGGTGGTCGAGGTCGATGAGGCTCTTGAGCCCGCCACCATCGCCGCCCGCGAAGCTCACGAGAAGCTCGCCGAGCAGAGCGCGGCGTTTACGATGAGCCAGGAGGAGCGGGCGCAGCGCCTGTATATCATCGGCTACCAGAGCTGCGTGGAGCGTGACTATGAGGCCTGTGAGGCGACGATGCGGCGCGTGACGGCGTTGCGCGCCGAGAGCCGCGACGCCTTCAGGTTGCAGGCCTGGGCCAGCGTGCAGGCACGGCGCAACGATCCTGAGGCGCCGATGCCGGAGGTCGCGCCGGTGCCCACGCTGGAGGAGTTTGAATTGAGCGCGGGGCCCGGCCCCCGGCACCCCGACGATTTGTGATGAAGGCCGGGCACGCGCCCGGTGATGGTGATGGCGAACCGGTGAACCCGGCATGAGGTGGATGCGATGGCCTGGCGACTGCGGTGGGTAAGTGAGGGGCAGGAGGAACGCTACGCGATGATGGGCGAGCGTGTCTCACTGTGGACAGACGCCACCGGGGCGTTGTCGCTGGAGCGCGGGCCCGAGGGGTGGGAGTGGGCGGCGCTGGTGGACGACGGGCTTGAGGGTCCGCGTCTTGTCTGGCGTCACGCGCCCGAGGGCGTCGTGTTGTACCGGGGCGATAAGGTTGCCACCCCGGAGGCGCTCGACGAGGAGACGGTTCACTGGGAGGTGCAGGCCGGCGATCGCGTCGTCTTTGAGGGCGCCGACGTCACGCTGGAGATCGTCGCGACCTCGTTTGGCGGGCAGCGCGAGTTGGAGGTTGTGAGCTTGAGCCGCGCCGAGACTCCGGGGGAGTCCGAGGCGAAACGATCGTTGGAGCTGCATCGTCAGATCGCTGAAGGGGCGGGCTGGGGGATCGTGTTGCGCGCGTTTGAAGACGCGCTCTCAGGCGACGGAACGTTTGAGCGGGTGGAGGCCTCTGCGGCGATTTTGTGGGCCGGAGAAGAGACTTTTTTTCATGACGTGATCTGGTGCGATCGTGTGGAAGACGTGGCGGCAAGCGCCCCGGGAGGTCCGCTGGCCGCGCCCCTCTCCAGCCTGCTGGCGCGGGATCCTCAATTGCGCGAGCACCTCATCGACCGTGGCGAGGCGGTCTGGCGTCATCATCACGGAGAAGGCGCGGAGCTCTTTTTGCCCTTTGGCAACGACGAGCAGCGCTGCGGTGTGCTTTTTGCGTCAGGACAGCTCGGGGCGCCGGTGGAGGCGCTAAGCGCCGCGTTGAGCCCACTCGTAGACACCTTTGAGACACCGGCGATGGTGCTCGCGGAGCGGCGTCGGCTGCGCCAGGAGCTTGCCGAGGCCATTGAAGAAAACCGCTATTTCAGGGAGCGGGAGCGGCGCCACTACCTCTTTAAAGATCTGGTCTGTGAGAGCGCCGCGATGCGCGAGGTCTATGAGCAGGTCAACGCGCGGGTCGACGACTGCGACCCGGTGCTGATGACCGGGGAGGCCGGCACGGGCAAAGAACTTCTGGCGCGTGCGCTCCATCATCTGGGCGGGCGTCAGGGCGGGATGCTTATTCGCATGAACTGTGCCGAGGTGCCGCGAGAGCTGGTCGATATTGAGCTCTTTGGCTGTGTGGCAAGTGAGCTCATCGGCGCGGTCGCGCCACGGGAGGGCATCTTTGAGCTCGCGCGCGATGGCACCGTCTTTCTCGATGAGATCGACCGCCTCTCGCCAATGATGCAGGGGAAGATCGTGCGGGTGATTCAGGAGCGCGAGGTGCGACGTATTGGCGAGGGGGTGGGGCGGCGCATTGAGACGCGGTTGATCGCCAGCACGCATCACGACCTTGAAGAGCTGCGCGAGCGAGGTGTGCTGCGTGAGGATCTGTACCAGCTGCTCAAACCCGGAGTGCTGGATGTGCCGCCGCTGCGGAAGCGGCGCGAGGATATTTTGCCGCTGGCGCGCATCTTCCTGGCGAAGTTCGCGCATCGCCACAGCGCGGCCTGCCGCAGCGTGGGCCCCACGCTGGCGGGCTGGATGGAGGCGTACCGCTGGCCGGGCAACGTGCGACAGCTGCAGAGCTTTATGGAGTCGGCCGTGCTGATGGCCCGCGATGATGAAGAGCTTGATGAGCAGGTGTTGCGTGTGGGCGATCAGCGCTGAAGCACCCCGTGAGTGATAAGCTCGTCGCGCAATTGGTCGGCGCTCTCAAAGACAATGGCGCGCATGCCCACCTGACGGGCGGCCTCGCAGTTTTTGAGGCGATCGTCGACGAAGATGCAGCGTGCCGGGTCGACTCCCAGGGTTGAGGCCGCGCCCAGGTAGGCCCGGGGGTGGGGCTTTCGCACGCCGGTGTTGCAGGAGACGAAGGTCCAGGGCAGGTAGCGCGAGAGGGTGAGGCTGGACTCGATCACCTCGTACCACACCGGGTAGTTGGAGAGGGTGTGCATGGCGATGTTGGCCTCGCGAAGCTCAGCGAGCAGCTCCTCGATGCCGTCGAGCCAGCGGTAAGCGTCGTGCAGCACCGCTTTAAGGCGCTCCCCATCGACCGGTCCGTAAGGCGGAGGCAAAAAGATGTCATAGAAGTCATCTTCGGTGAGCTCTCCGTGCTCAAAGTCCACCCAGGCTGTGGGATGTTTGACCTCAAAGAGGCGCGGCAGCGGAAGATCGAAGAAGGCCGGGATCTCGTGAGCGATGGGGTCGTAGACCAGCGTGCTCATCACGTCGAGGAGCAGGATCGGGGTGTCGGACATGGACGGAGCTCTTTGGGTTACAATTGTTTACGTTGGGGCGAGTGCGCTCTACGATGGGCCTGAAGCGTAACACGGACTCGCACGCAGAGGAGTATGGCATGGTGGCAGCAGCACAGGAGACATCGTGGTTGGCCCGGGCGGATGTGTTTGCCGGGCTCTCCGAAGAGCAACGCGCGATGCTGGCGCCGGTCTTCCGCACTCGCGATCTGCAGGCTGGCGAGGTGGTCTGTAAGCAGGGCGACGCGGGGGATTATCTGGCCGTGGTCACCGCTGGCGAGCTCAGCGTGCGGGTGCAGCGCGAGGGACACGAGACGGAGGTTCGCGTGCTGGGGCTGCACGAGGTGTTTGGGGAGATGAGCTGTCTGGATCCGGCGCCCCGCTCGGCGGCGGTGGTGGCGCGGGTGGACTCTCGGGTGAAGATGCTCTCGCGAACGATGCTCAACGCGCTGCATACCAACGCCCCGGCGCTCTTTTCGGGGGTTGTGCGTGGGGTGGCCAACCGGGTGGCCGAGCGTCTGGAGGCCACCAACGCGCGCATTGAGGAGCTTTTGGCGACAAAGCGCTCGCCGACGCAGCCGCGTCAGCCGAGTCTGGCGCAGCTTCAGAGCGATTTGAGCCGGGGGCGCCCCCATCAGGGGGAGGTGATGCTGGAGGCGGTCGGCGCGCTCAAACCCTTTTCGGCTCGGGATCTGGAGGTGCTCAAAACGGTGTCGGTGGCGCGGGCTTTTGCTCCGGGTGAGATCATCTGTTTGCAGGGCGAACCGGCGCGCGCGGCGTTTGTGGTGGCGTCGGGGCGAGTGGATGTGCTGCGGGCGGTGAATCAGAAGATCTACCAGCTGGCGCGGGTGGAGGAGGGGAGCCTGCTGGGGCAGCTCGCGCTTCTGCGCGACGCGCGGCGCTCGGCCACGTTGCGCGCGGTGGATGATGTGGTGATCCTGGGGCTTGCGCGCGATCGTTTCGAGGCGTTGCTCGCTGCGCAGAGTCCGCTGGCGATCGCGTTTCAAGAGATCGTGACCATCGCCGGGATTCAGCAGCTGCGCATGGCCAACGATCTGGTGGGGTATCTGGACGGACGTGAGGCCAAGCGTCAGATCCCGGACATCGCCAGGCGCATCGTGCGCAAAGAGGTCGCCGATACGATCGATGAGGCCGATGAGGTGGAGGCCATCGCGGCGGCGTATCTGCAGACCACGCTGCAGAACTGGGACATCTCCCCCTCAGAGCTTAAGCGGGTGCGGGTGGTCAAGAGCGAGGGCGTGATGAGCGCCGCCGAGATCGCCGCGCGCCTTAAAAAATAGCGGTCCGATCGATGCGCGGCGTTGGGGGCTTGCGAGCCCGGAGAAGCCCGCACATAATCCGCCCAACTTCGAGGGTCCGCCCAGGCGCGGGCCGAGCTTTGATGCGACTTCACTACAACCCAGGGTTGGTACGTTGAGCGATAATAAGATCATTTTTTCGATGGTCGGCGTCGGCAAGATTCACCCGCCGAACCATCAGGTTCTCAAAGACATCTACCTCTCGTTCTTCTACGGCGCGAAGATCGGCGTGCTGGGCCTTAACGGCTCCGGTAAGAGTACGCTTTTGAAGATCATCGCCGGTGAAGATCCCAACTACGTGGGTGAGATTCATCGCGATAAGGGCGTGAGCTTTGGCTACCTGCATCAGGAGCCGGAGCTCGACCCGAACCTCACGGTGCGCGAGGTGGTGGAGGAGGGCGTCCAGGAGACGGTGGACCTGCTTAAGGCCTACGAGGCGATCAGCACGCAGTTTGCCGATCCGGATGCGGACTTCGATGCGCTGATGGCGCAGCAGGCCAAACTTCAAGACAAGATCGAGCATCTCAACGCGTGGGACCTCGACAGCAAGCTGCAGATGGCGATGGACGCGTTGCGCTGCCCGCCGGGTGATACGAAGATCGAGGTGCTCAGCGGTGGGGAGCGCCGTCGTGTGGCGCTCTGCCGGCTGCTTCTGCAGGAGCCCGACGTGCTCCTGCTCGACGAGCCGACCAACCACCTCGACGCCGAGTCGGTGGGCTGGCTGGAGCAGCACCTGGCGCAGTACGAGGGCACGGTCATCGCCGTGACCCACGATCGTTACTTTTTGGATAACGTCGCCGGCTGGATTCTTGAGCTGGACCGCGGCCAGGGCATCCCCTTTGAGGGCAACTACTCCTCGTGGCTGGAGCAGAAGCAGAAGCGTCTGGCCCAGGAAGAGAAGAGCGAGTCGAAGCGTCAGAAGGCGCTGGCCGCTGAGCTCGAGTGGATTCGCTCCTCGCCGAAGGCCCGCCAGGCCAAGTCCAAGGCGCGTATCAGTGCCTACGAGAAGATGGTCGCCGAGCAGCAGCAGACCAAAGAGCGGGAGCTGGAGATCTCCATTCCGCCCGGGCCGCGCCTGGGCGACACGGTGATCCGCGCCGAAGGCATCATGAAGGGCTTTGGCGACCGGCTCCTTTATGAAGATCTGAGCTTCAACCTGCCGCCCGGGGGCATCGTGGGTATCATCGGGCCTAACGGCGCCGGTAAGTCGACGCTCTTCCGGATGATCACCGGCCAGGAGACCCCCGATGAGGGCACGATCACCATCGGGGAGACGGTCAAGCTGGGTTATATCGACCAGAACCGCCCGCTGGATCCGGAAAAGTCGGTGTGGGAGGAGGTCAGCGACGGTCAGGATGTGATTGAGCTTGGCAACCGCACGGTGAACTCTCGCCAGTACGTCTCCTGGTTTAACTTCGGCGGCAGCGACCAGCAGAAGAAGACCGGCGTGCTCAGCGGTGGGGAGCGAAACCGCGTGTATCTGGCCAAGGTGCTTAAAGAGGGCTCGAACGTGCTCTTGCTCGATGAGCCTTCCAACGACCTCGACGTGAACACGTTGCGTGCGCTGGAAGAAGCGCTGCTGGACTTTGCGGGCTGCGCGGTGGTGATCAGCCACGATCGTTGGTTCCTCGACCGCATCGCCACCCACATTCTGGCCTTTGAGGGCGACAGTGAGGTGGTGTGGTTCAACGGCAACTACTCCGAGTATGAGGCCGACCGCCGCAAGCGCCTGGGCGCCGAGGCGCTTCGCCCGAGTCGCATCAAGTACAAGAAGCTCAAGCGCGACTAAGATCGAGCATGCATGTCGTGTGAACGACGTGTGTGATCCACGTGCAACGCCAGAAGGCGCCGCGAGAGCGGCGCCTTTTTCGTTCTAGCCTAGCCTCACGCCCAAACGAAGCACCGGCCATTGCCGTGTAGTTTCAGGAATGTGAATCGCGGTAGGCCAACAGTCGCAGCGCATTGAAGACGACAACGACCGTCGAGCCTTCATGCAACGCGACAGCAGGTCCGATGTTCAATCCCAGAAGTGTGGCGGGGATCAGGAAGGCCACCATGCCCAGGCTCATCCATAAGTTCTGGCGAATAATGGCACTGGTCTTTCGACTAAGCCCCACGGCGTAGGGAAGTTTGCTCAGGTCGTCGGCCATCAGCGCGATCTGAGCGGTCTCCAGGGCGGTATCTGAGCCGGCGGCGCCCATGGCGATGCCCACGGTGGCGTTGGCCATCGCGGGCGCGTCGTTGACACCGTCGCCAACCATAGCGACCTTCCCGTGCTCCGCGAGATCTTTGATGAACCTGACTTTGTCGTCGGGCATCAGATCGCCTCGAGCTTCGTCCAGCCCGACGTGTTTGGCGACGGCATCGGCGACGGACTGGTTGTCACCGGAGATCATGATCATGCGGGTGATTCCCAGTTCCCGAAGTCGTGTGATCATGGCCGCCGCAGTCTCACGCGGGGTATCCATCAGGCCAATTGCTCCGAGGTAGCGCTCGCCACGTCGCACGATCATCGTGGTCTGACCGGATGTTTCGAGCTCGCGCACGCGCTGGCGAAGATCGTCGGGAAGTGCCTCACCCTCGGCCTCGTCGAAGAGATCTTCCTTGCCAACGAGTACCCACTCGTCTTGGATACGCGCGCGGACACCACGGCCGGTTACGCTCTTGAGCTCGCGAGCCTCATACGTCACCTGACCCGGGCTATCTTCACCGTGGCGAACAATCGCTGCCGCCAGAGGGTGGTCGCTGAGCCGTTCGACGGCCACGGCCACGGAGAGCAACTCCGCGGAGGTTGTGTCACGGTAGGGCTCAACCGAAGTCACTCGGGGTTCGCCCTCGGTCAGCGTTCCCGTTTTGTCGAAGGCGATGGCGCTGAGCTGTCCCAGATGCTCAAGCGGGGCGCCGCCTTTGACGAGAACGCCCGACTTTCCAGCGGCAGCCACGCTACTGAGAACCGCGCTGGGGGTCGCGATGGCCAGCGCGCAGGGGCTTGCGGCAACGAGTACTGCCATCGCGCGGTAAAAGCTCTCGGAGAAGGTCTCATCCAGCACCATGAACGCAAAGAGTAGCAGGACGACAAGGGCGAGCACCGAGGGCACAAAGTAGCGCTCAAATGTTGCGGTGAACTCCTGGGTGGGTGAGCGCATCGTCTCGGCTTCGGTGACCATTTGCACCACTCTGGCAAGCGCGGAGTCTGTGGAGCGTTTGGTCACTTGAACCGTCAACGCGCCCTCACCATTGATGGTTCCGGCAAACACACGATGCTCCGGAGCGATGCTCTCGGGATGCTTTGCGGCACGTTCGGGCTCGTCGACCGGTCGCTTGTCCACCGGCACGCTCTCACCGGTGACCGGCGCCTGATTGATTGCGCTCTCTCCCTCAACGACGAAGCCGTCGGCCGGAACGCGTTTGTTGGGTTTGATGCGGACACGGTCACCGACCTGAAGATCATCGACCGAGATGACCTGTTCGCTGCCATTGCGAATCACGGTCGCGTCCTGGGGCGTCAGATCGGAGAGCGACTCGATTGCGCGCCTGGCCCGGGCCATCGCGAAGTGCTCCAGCGAGTGGCCCAGGCTGAACAGAAAGAGCAGCAGCCCACCCTCAACCCATTGGCCCAGAATCGCCGCACCGATGGCAGCGACGAGCATGAGGAAGTCAATCTCAAACGTGCGGTTTCGGATATGCTCGAAGGCTTCTCGCGCCGTAAAGAAACCCCCGAAGCCATAGGCCGCCCAGAGCGGAAGAAGGTTCATCCATTCCGCAGGAAGAGCCACGAGTTTGGGGAGCAACCATCCGATGAGAAGAAAGACACCCGAGGCGATGGCGAATCCGAGCTCGGCGCGCGAGTTTCCGTGCCGGTGAGCGTGTTCGGACTCTTGCTCCGGGTGCGCGTCTTCGCCGTGGTCGTGCTCTACGTGCTCGGCACGTTCGTGTCGCGATCCAGGACGGCGCTCGGCGTACTCGTGACTCAGATGAAGGCCGAGCTCACCGATGGCCGCTCGTAGAGCCTCCTCGGAAACCCGATCGCGGTCATACTCGACGCGGAGCCCACCGGCGCCGGAGACCTCGGCCTCCAGCACCCCTTCGATGCTACGGAGTCTTTCAGCACGGCTGCGCGCTCGCCCCACATGGGAGGTCTCCGAGACTTTTGCCAGAAAATGCCCGTACTTTTTCGTTAACCGGGCACCCGCAGCCTCCGCGAGCTCGCGAACTCGCTGGAGGCTTATTCGGCCGGGCTCGTAGTGGATACACAACGTCGAGGGCGCGGTATCGGTGACAACATGAACTTCGGTGATGCCGTCCTGGTCGCCGAGCATGGTCTCCATGCGTGTGAGGCATTGATCGCGTTCATCGGTGACCTCGGGCAGCAACACGGGAATTTTCAGGCGCAACTTTTCCGTCATGGGACTTCCTGTTCATCACCGAGGCTTACGCCGGAGGTGTGTTTGTGGCTCGGCGCTCCAAGTCATCGTGGTCCGTAGCGTCATCCTCATCCAGGACGTCGCCGCCGAGGAAACTGTAGACTGCCGGGAGTACGAGCAGGGTCAACACGGTGGCCGTCACCAGGCCACCGATCACGACTGTGGCCAGGGGGCGTTGCACTTCTGCGCCGGCGGTAGAAGAGATCGCCATGGGCAAGAAACCGATACCATCGGTAAGTGCGGTCATCAGAACGGCTCGGAGGCGAAGTCGCGCACCTTTCTCAGTGGCGTCCATCAACGAGAGTCCTTCGCGTTGCAAATCGCGGATGTAGGTGACCATCACGACGCCGTTGAGCACGGCGATGCCCGAGAGGGCGATAAAGCCGACCGCAGCCGAGATCGAAAAGGGCATCCCGCGTATCCAGAGTGCGAGGACCCCGCCGACCGCCGCCATGGGGATGTTCAAATAGATGATCAACGCCGGGCGAAGGGAGCCAAACGTGGTGTAGAGGAGGAGGAAGATCAGCAGGAGCGCGGCGGGTACTGCGAGGGCCAGGCGAGAGGTGGCGGCCTGGAGGTTCTCGAACTGCCCTCCCCAGGTCACGAAGTATCCGGGGGGCAGGTTGCCCTCTTCGCGCAGGCGCTCCTGCGCTTCGCTGACAAAACTGGCGATATCGCGCCCGCGCACGTTGACCTGGATGGTAACGCGCCGCTGCGCGCTCTCACGACTGACGACAGCGGGGCCCTCGTCGAGCATCACCCGGGCGACCTGTCCCAGGGGAATGCGTTGGCCGCCGGGGGCCGAGATGAGCATGCGTTCGATGGCGTCGGGGTTCTCGCGAGCGCTCTCTTTGAGGCGAACTTGCAGCGCAAAGCGCCGCTGCCCCTCAAAGACCACGCCCACCTGACGCCCGCCAATAGAAGACACCGCGTCGAGCACTTCGGCAGCATTGATGCCGTAGCGCGCGGCCGCCTGGCGATCGACGATGATTCGCAGCGCCGGGAGACCGGCCACCTGGTCGACGTTCACGTCGGCGGCGCCTTCGATGGAGTTGATCACCTCCATGACGCGGGCGCTGGTGCGCTCAAGCTCCTCGAAGTCAGGGCCGTAGAGATTGACCGCGATGTCTGAGCGCACGCCGCTGATAAGTTCGTTGGTGCGTAGCTCGATGGGCTGCGAGAAGGAGTAGTTCTGGCCGGGCACACGTAGCTCAAGCTCTTCCTCGATCGCGGCGACAAGCTCCGTCTTGGATGTAACGCGTGTCCACTCCGAGATGGGGTCGAGCATGATGTAAATATCGGAGATCTCCACGCCCATGGGGTCGGTGGCGATCTCGGCGCGGCCGGTGCGCGAGATGATCGTTTCGATCTCATCGGGGAAGGCCGCAGTCAGAGCACGCTCAATGCGGCCGGTGGCCTGCACAGATTCTTCGATTGATACGGAGGGGGGGCGAACGGCCTGCATCGCGATGGCCCCCTCGTCGAGGGTGGGGATGAACTCGGCCCCCATCGTCGACGCGACAATGCCACCGAGCGCCATCGCGGCGATCGCGCCTGCGATGACCCAGGCGCGAAAGCGAAGCGCGAAGCGCAGCGCCGGGTCGTAGAGGCGACGCGCGACACGGGCAAGGAAAGGCTCTTTCTCGGACAACCCTCGTCGGAAGAGCCAGCTTGCTCCGGCCGGCACAAAGGTGACGGCCAGTACCAGCGCTGCCGCAAGAGCCGAGAGCACCGCGATCGCCATCGGGGTGAACATCTTCCCCTCAATCCCCTGCAATGTGAGGATCGGGATGTAGACGATCATGATGATGGCCGTACCGAAGAGCACCGGTCGGATCACCTGGGAGGTGGCGCGTCTTACCTCGCCTTTGACCTCGTCGCCTTTTGCGCCGCTCTCGGAGAGTCGTCGGGAGACGTTCTCGACGACGACGATGGCACCGTCGATGATCAGACCGAAGTCGAGCGCCCCCAGGCTCATCAGGTTGCCCGAGACGCCGAAGTAGCGCATGGAGATAAAGGTCACCAGAAGCGAGATGGGGATGACGGCGGCCACCAGCAGTCCACCGCGCAGGTTACCCAGCATCAACAGCAGCACGACGATGACGAGGATGCCGCCTTCGATGAGATTCGTGGCCACGGTGCGGATCGTGCGGTCTACCAGCACAGATCGGTCGTAGTAGGTCTCGATGGTGACGCCGGGGGGAAGCCCCAGCGCGAGCTCGTCGAGACGCTCGCGCACCGCGTTGGAGACCTCCCCAGAGTTTGCCCCCATGAGCATCATAACCGAGGCGGTGACGACCTCTCCGCGCCCGTCTCGAGTAACCGCACCCTGCCGAATCATCGGGGCGAAGGCCACCTCGGCGATATCTTTGATGTAGATGGCGGTTCCGTCGCGCCGCGTTGTCACGCGCACGTTTCCAACATCGTCGAGACTGGTGATGAGGCCCTCACCGCGGATCACGCGTTGCTCGCCGCCTCGAACGATGTAGCCGCCGCCGGCGTTGGCATTATTGGCCTGCAGCGCCTCAAAGACGTCGCCCAGGGCCAGACCAAGGGCATTGAGGCGCGCCGGATCGACCTGGACTTCATACGTCTTGAGTTCGCCGCCGAAGGAGTTGACTTCCACCACGCCGGGAATCGGCCGCAACTGAAAGGCGACGTACCAGTCGAGGATCGTGCGCAGCTCCATCAGCGTGTAGCAAGACTCGGTGTCAGGGCCTCCCTCAGGGCACATCGGGTCGCCACGAACTTCGAACTGGTAGATCTCGCCGAGCCCGGTGGAGATCGGCCCCATCTCCGGCGAGCCATAGCCCTCCGGGATCGCCTCACGAGCCTCAGTGAGTCGTTCGGAGACCATCTGCCGGGCGAAGTAGATATTGGTACCTTCCTCAAAAACGACCGTGACGGCGGAGAGGCCAAAACGCGAGAGGCTGCGTACTTCCTCCACCCGCGGTAGCCCGCTCATCACCGTCTCCACGGGGACCGTGACGTAGTGCTCAACTTCGACAGGTCCGAGAGAGGGTGCGTTGGTAAGCACCTGAACCTGCACATTGGTGACGTCAGGCACGGCATCGATCGGAAGCTGCTGTGCGGCGCGCACACCGAGTGCGCCGACGAGCAAGACGCCGAAGATGACCAGGAAACGATGCCGTATACAGAATGCTACAAAGCGGTCCATGGTATCCTCAGTGCGCGTGTCCGTGACCCAGTTCGCCACGCATCAGCTGTGATTTGATGATGAAGGCTCCGTTTACCACGATGGGTGTGCCTGGCTGGAGCCCCTCAAGTACCTCGGCTTGATCATCGCTTTCTCGGCCGAGCGTGACCGGGCGCGCCTCGAATTCGCCCTCAGCGTCGCCGGGGACAAAAACCACCGTGCGGTTGTCGAGCGTTTGCACCGCCGAGAGCGGCACGACGACGCTGGATCCCTTGGGTTCCCCTGACGCCAGCCGTAACGAGCCAAAGAGGCCTGGCCGCAACAGCCCGTTGGGGTTGTCGATCTCAACGCGGATCGGCAACGAGCGTGTGGCCTCATCGAGTCGGGCTCCAACGAAGTCGACGGTTCCCGTCCAGGTGCGTCCGGGATAGGCGTTCAGGGTGAGGGTTGCGTTCATGCCTTCGGCAACTTCTGCGATGTTCTGCTCGTAGACACGCCCGATCACCCAGACGCGTGACAGGTTCGCGACGATAAAAAGGGTGTCGTCAGGGGAGACGTTTTCACCACGGGTGGCGTGGCGCTCAACGACCACCCCGTCAATGGGGCTGAGCAGCGCCATATCCGGTCCCGAGCCGCCTTCCAGACCAAAGACACGGAGACGAGAGAGCGCGGCGTCGCGCTCGGCGTCCGCTTGCTCGTAGGCCAGCTCCGCTTCCAGAAGACTGCGCTGGGAGTTGATATTCTCGGCGCGAAGTTGGCGCTGCCGTGCGAGGTTCTCCTCAGCGACGTTGCGCATGGAGGTTGTGCGGCTGAGCTCGGCGCGGGCCTGTCCGAGCTCGACGCTTCTGAGCCGCGCGAGTTTGTCTCCGGAGTCGACTCGGTCGCCCAGAAGGGCGTCCACACTGAGAAGCTGACCCTCGACAAGGGGGCTGATATGGGCCACCAGGTCGGGGTTATGTTGCACCTCGGCGGGCACTTCGAAGGCCCCCGTTACGACGCCGGCTGTTGCATTTCCTATGACAATGCTGCTCGATTCCAGCGCCTCGGGCGATAGTGTGACGACGGACTCTTCGTCGGCGTGCGATGCTTCGTCGTGGGTCGCATCGTCGTGATTTTCTTCCGGATGACCGGCTTCAGCGCCCGACTCTTCATGGCCGGCGCCGTGTTCTTGATGGTTGTGCTCCTCACCCTCGTGCTCATCGTGGTCGGCGTGGGACTTATGTGATTCCTCGGGGTGCTCCGGGGGGACGGACGTATCGCATCCCGTTCCCATCACCAGAGCACATACTATGAGGGGTAGTAGGTGTGTTTTCATGGGGTATTCTCGGTGTCGTTGGTCCAGATTTCTGTGCCTACGAGTCCTTCAAGCATCGCGGCGCTTTCGTAATAGGTGATGCGCGCATCGATGTACTGACCGGTGGCGTTAAGGAGTCGCTCCCGGGTTTGCGAGACCTGATGCACGTCGACCTCGCCCAACTCGAAGGCGCGCTGCAGCAAGGCGAGGTTCTCCTCGAGTTGAGGAACCACGCTGGTCTCATAAAGCGTGACGCGTTCGGCCGCAGCGTTCATTGCGATGGCCGCTTCGGTCAGCTCCGCGCGCAATCTCGCTGCGGTGGCAGCGCGCTCGCTGTCGGCGATCTGAAGTCTGGCTTGAGCCAGAGCTCGCCCCTCCTGATTTCTGCGCCAGAAGGGAAGGGGAAGGCTCATGTTAATGAGCCACAGGTTGGTGCCCGCCTCCGGGCCGAGTGCGGCCTCGCGACCGAACGAAAGTCCGAGCGTGGGCTCGGGCCAGGCTTCGCGATGCTCGAGCGCCAGACGGCGTTGCTCGGCGAGCACCGCAAGCTCGCGTGTGCGGAGCTCCGGATGATGCTCGGCCATCAACGTGAGTAAGTCGGAGGGATTCGGTGCGGCACGGAGCGGTGGCAGTGTGCCCTCAACAGGGGGGAGTTCGAGTTGCGGCCACCCGATCACGGCGGCAAGGCGAGTGGTGAGCCCCTCCAGCGATCGTCTGGCTTCGATTACGGCCTCGCGCGTCTGCGCCAGGTCCGCTTCGGCCACGAGCAGGATCAGTGGCGATGACTCTCCCGCTTCGACCTGGCGCGCGGCGATATCTCGCATGGACTCGGCAAATTCGACGAAGCGCTCGGCTTGTTCCAGTCGCTCGCGAACAAGCAGAATATCCACAAAGAGTCTGTGCACCTCGACATGCACGCTCCAACGAACCTCTTGGACATCGGCTTCTCGCAGCTTCTGTTGGTCCCGAGCAGCGTCAAGTCGAAGACCGGGTTCGCCGGCGATTTCGAGGCGCTGCTGAATGGAGGCTTCAAACTCAAAAGCGCTCGCGCCAGCCGCGCGGCGTTGCCCCACACCAAAACTCAACTCGGGATTGTCCGGGAAAAGGATCTTCGCTCCGCTCACCTGCGCATCAGCGATGCCCATGCGGGCCAACACGGTTTGGATTGCCGGCGATTCGCTGTCGGCGAAGACGAGCAGCTCCTCAAGTGTCATCGCGGAGGCCGCAGACGGATCAACGGGCTCACCGGTCGGTACGTAGGGCCGGGTAAGCTCGGCCGGGGCGAATTTGCCGGGCTCAGGGAGTTGGGTTTCGGCGTCGATTGTGGCGCACGAAAAGAGTAAAGTACTACCGGCGATAGTAGTAAGGCGCGCAACTTTTTTCGCGAAAGAAAGGTCGAGCATTCAAACCTCAGGTCACTGGTGGAGATGGAGCACGCGCTCAACTTCGAAGTGGAAGTGTTCGAGCAGGCCGAAGCCCTCCAGATGAGGCACGCCGAAGATGGCGAGGGCCGTAAGCAGGAGGATGATATGTCCCAACGTCTTTACAGGTGCAGGCGGTCCGTCGAGTAGAAGTGTGACTCGGAGTCGAAGCGCGATCGCATTGTCACCGCATAAGGCAGCGGCGTTTGGGAGCAGCGCGCCACAGCGAAATCGGGCGGCCTTGACGATGCTCTCGGCAAGCGCCAGGGGTTCTCCGCCGTGATGAACGGCCTCTGTATCGCAGAGCGCCTCTCGAGCGCTGCGCCAACGAGCGAAGTCTGCCTGGAGCAACGATCCCGCTGGATTAACGCTCAGACACAGCCTGATCATGAAGCTGCGCAGAGTATCGAGCCCGGTGATGTGCGCATACTCGTGCAGGAGCGCGGCCCGCAACATCGAGGCGTCCGCGTCTCTGACAAAGCACGCATCCATCACGACGATGGGCCGCAAGAGCCCGAGCGTGAAAATGGGCTCGGTGGAGTGTTCGACTACGGCGATGCGAAGCGAGCGCAAATACGCATCGTTTCTGGCGATCAAGCCAATGCTTTGGCTCAATTCATGCGCATCACCGAGGCGGTGCAACGGTGTTTGTGGCCACTCTCGCCAGAGCCGCACGCCGACGGTCAAAACGATGCCTGCCAGCATGAATCCCAGAAGCATAAACGTGTCGACACAGGTCGTTGCCACATGATCCATCAGACAGGGATCTGCGGCGATGCCCGGTTCACTCTGATGCAATGCAGACGAGGTCAGCCATAAAATCGGCAGAAGAGTTGGCGCAACGAGCCAGCCAAAGGTTGTCTCGGAGCCAAAATTCGCCCAGGACGACGTGCGTCGACGGCTCCAGGCCAGCGCTCCACGGCAGAGGAGCGTTAATAACGGGATCACAACAAAGAAGGTCGTCGCTACTGCCGCCAGCGGGAAATACACTTCATTCATCGTGTTTTCTCCGCTTGCGGATCAAGGCTTCGAGGCGGTCGAGCTCATCGTGGTCAGCCTGGGCGACCCGCTCCACGAGAAGAGCAACGGCCGCTTTCTGTCCAACCGGTGGGAGGCTCTCCAATACTTCTCGCGTCATCGCCTCAATGAACTCGGTACGGCTCATGATCGCGGTGTAGAGGTAGCGTCGTCCTTCTTTGCGGCGCGTTAAAAGATCTTTGTCGTAGAGTCGGCTTATGGTCGTCATGACCGTCGTGTATGCGATCTCGCGCTGGGTCTCGAGGATTCGGTGGACGTCCGCTACAGCGAATTCTTCCCAGCCTTCGTCCCAGACGATCTCCATAATCTCGGCTTCGAGGTCGAAGAGCGAGGTGCGAAGCCCCTGTTGCTCGGGTCGAATTCGGATGCCTTTCACGATGAACTCCAGATCAGGGTACGAGGGGCGGTCACCTGTGCCGCCCCATATCTTACGAGCGGCGATAGTAGATGTCAAATACGATTGACGGTAGTAGATGGGCGTCCGTCTGTTCGCTTGCAATCGAGGGCACGCTCACCAGCGCAGGGACAGAATCTACTCACGGGAAAGACGTTGCACCCGTCAACGCTCTTACGCTTGTGCGACAAAAAAGCGCCGCTTTCGCGGCGCTTTTTGGCGACTGGAGGTTCACCGGATGAAGATCCGTAAGGTGTGGTGAGGCTAGTCCTCGTCAGCCTGCGCCTCTTCGGCCTCGGTGAGCATCGCCTCGACCTCGGCGACGTGTTCGGGCTCCATGCCCTCGATCATCTCGCCAAGGGCGCGGCGGGCTTCAAGCGGGGTCATGCGTTCTTTTGCGAACTCTACGCAGATCAGACACATAGCTCTCTCCGAAGTTGGGCGTTGAGGCGCGTCTCGGTGTGAGGAAGCGCACCTCGGGGTTGCGAGTAAGAAACGCAGGGTAGACGCGGCGGCATTCCACGGCCAGTGGCCTTCGAGGTTGTCGGCGCGCGTTGCTTGATTAAATCTATACGCGCTTGATGCGTCTTTAAATGACTGTGTGGCCCGGGAGCGGGCTTCGATGAGGCTGGAGGAAGCAATGCGACGATGGATGACGATGGTGTTGATGGTGCTCACGCTGGGGTCGGGCGTGAACGCGCTGGGTTGTGCGACCACCCCGGGGCGGGCGGCGGCCGATGCGCTGGTACCGATCAGCGATGAGGTGGCCATGGGCCGCCAGATGGCCGATGAGCTGGAGAAGGAGCTTACGATGCACCCGGACGCCGAGGTGCAGCGCTATGTGCAGCAGCTCGGTGAGCAGGTGGTGCGCGCGGTGCCCAACCGCCCAAGCGGGCTGGCGTTCAGGTTTAAGGTGGTCGACGACCCCTCGCAGATCAACGCGTTTGCGATCCCGGGCGGCGGTATCTACGTCTACTCCGGGCTCTTGCGGGCGATGGAGAGCGAGTCGGAGCTTGTCGCGGTGCTCTCCCATGAGGTGGCGCATGTGACGCGCCGCCATATCGCGCAGCGTCTTGTGACGGCCTATGGCATCGACGCGCTGGCGCAGCTCGCGCTGGGGCAGAACCCCGGGCTGCTCGGTCAGCTGGTGGGGGCGGTGGCCGCCCAGGGCTTTATGCTCAAGTACAGCCGTGATCATGAGCGCGACGCCGATGAGTGGGGGCTGCGTTATATGGTGCGTATGGATTACGACCCGCACGGCTTTGTGACCTTCTTCAGAAAGCTCGAGGGCGACGGGCCGCAGCTTCCCGAGTTTTTGCTCACCCACCCTCACGCCGATGATCGCATTGAGCGCATCGAAGCGCTCATCGCTCAGCTGCCGCAGACGCCGACCCGCGATGGGCGAGAGGCGTTTCAGGCGATGAAGCCGAAGTTCTGATGGCGTCTGCGTACGACGCGTTTTGCTGATCAAAAAAGCCGCCCCTTCGGGCGGCTTTTTTGCGGGTGGCGAGCTGCGACTCAGGCGATTGCCCGTCTCAGTTAGGCGCGTCGAAGCCCAGCTCGGCGAGGATCTCGTCGAGGGTTTCTTGCACGTCTTTTCGGTGCTCCCAGTTTTCGGGGGCGCACTCCAGGGCGGCGGCCAGGTCGCTTGCGGCCTGTTCGTTTTCTTCGGCAGCGATCCACATCGCGGCGCGCTTGAGGTAGGGCGTGGGGTAGTAGGGATCGATCTCGATGGCGCGCTCCCAATCCTCAATGGCGCCTTCCAGGTCGCCGTCGATCATGCGGGCGCCGCCGCGGTTGGCCAGTGCTTCGACATCGTCGGGGGCGAGCTCCAGGGCGGCGTCGTAGTCGGCGATGGCGCCTTTGAAGTCCTGGTCGAGCAGGCGGGCGTGGGCGCGGTTGTAGTAGTGCATCGGCTCGGAGGGCTCAAAACCGATGGCGAGCCCGAAGTCGGCGGCGGCTTTCTGGGGCTCCTCGAGCTGGAGGTAGAGGTAGCCGCGGGCGGCGTAGACGTCGACGAAGTCGGGCTTGATCTGAATGGCCTTCTCGTAGTCTTGCAGCGCGTAGCCCAGCTCGCCTAGCACCCGGCGCACGTTGCCGCGCTGGAAGAGGGCGATGAGGTGGCGGTCGTTGAGCTCCAGCGCGCGGTTGAGGTCGGCCATGGCACCGGAGAAGTTGTTGCTGGCAAAGCGGGCGACGGCGCGGTTGATCCAGAGGTCGGCGTCGTCGTCGACCTGTTCGAGGGCGGCGTCGTAGTCGGCGATGGCGGCTTCGACCTGGCCGAGCGCGTGGTGGGTGAGCGCGCGGTTGATGCGAGCGGCCACCGAGGTCGGGTCGAGCTTAAGGGCGCGATCGAAGTCGTCCTGGGCGCCGCGCAGATCTTCGAGGGCGCCGCGGGCGATGCCTCGCTCGACGAGCGCGTCGATGTCCTCGGGGTTGAGCTCGACGAAGCGGGAGAGGAGGGCCTCGGCCGACTGGACGTCGCCAAGCTGCATGCGCTCATCGGCCAGGTTGCGAAGGGCGTTCGGGTCGTCGCGATCAAAGCCTTCCGGGAGGTCGATGGCGTCGAGGGCGCTGAGCTCGCCCCGGCGCACGCCTTCGTCGAAGCCGGCGACGATGGCGTCCATCTGGGAGCTGACAAAGGCGGTGAAGGCTTCGTGGTGCTCTCGGAGCACGGCCAGCGGCGCATCGACCCGGGACTGCAGCGTGTCGAGATCGGCGTGGAGGTCGATGTCGGTGTCGGCCGCCTTACTAAAGGCGCTCAGCCAGGCTTCGCCCGAGATCTCATCAAGCGCCGGGGCGTCTTCGGCGAGCAGGGCTTTGAGCTCGGGGAAGATCGCGTCGAAGTCGCGCTCATCGGCGCTGACCAGCTCCAGGTGCATCGAGGCGGTCACAAAGGCGCGGGGTGCGCGGCGGGGTGCGGCCACAAAGAGCAGCCAGGTGGCAGTGAGTACGGCGCGGGCGACGTCTTCATCTTCGCGGGCCGCAGCGGGAAGATCGCCGGTGCGCGAGAAGAGTTGAATGGCGGCCACCAGCGCGCGATCGCTGAGCGCGTGCTCCTGCTGGGCGGTCTCAATGAGGTGGGCGATGGCGTCAAAAGGAAGCGTGGTCATCAAAGAGCTCGGGGGTCAGGCGCGGAAAGAGCCCGCGGTGGGCGCGAGGGCATAACGTGCGCGGATCTAACCCGATGTGAAGCTCAGGACAACCATCGCCGCAGGAGCACGGCGCGCCGCGAGGGCTCAGGAGGGCAGCGCCCAGGTCCATACCGAGGTCAGGGCAAGGGTCAGCAAAAGCACCAGTGAGATAAGCAGGCGGACCAACGAGGTTGTTGCCATAGGTGCCTCCAACGTCAAAACAGGGGTGTCTGGCGGCCCGGGGCCGCGGCGCGGCCGCGCAAGATGGCAGTGGCGGGATCTGCGCCGGGCACCCTTTAGAAGTCGATGCGCAGCAGCGGGACGCGCACCGTTTTAGGAAGCTCGTGCTCCAGCATGTAGCGGCGCGCGGCCAGGGCGTCGGCGTTGCGCTCCTCGCGCACGACCAGCTCGACGGCGCCCGCGGCCGTACCGACCAGGATGCCGCCGCCGGCGAAGTAGGCGATGGTCCAGGGCGTATATTCTCGCCCCGAGAGCAGGTAGACGCCCGTGCCCACAAGACCGCCGGTGATGCCGCCCAGAAAGGCGTTTCTGGCGAGCACGCCCATGTAGTTGGGCGACTCCGGCTCGGTGATGATGGTCTGGCGTTCGCGTTCCTGGGTGCCCTCGACCGGGTCAGTTTCGCGTTCGCGTTCCTCGATGACGCGATCTTCGACGCGTTGAACGTCAGCCTCGGGAGTCGTGTCGGCCGCAGCCGGTTCGGCGGCGCGCGCATGTGCGGAGAACGCGGTGATGGCCAGCGCGACAAGGCTCAGCATCACCAGCCATCGGGGTGCCCAGGATAGTGCCATGGTGGACCTCCTTATGCGGCGTGAGACGTTCGGCCCACGAGGCGCACCGCGGACCGGTTCCCCCCGAGTCGAGCCGAGATCACTATTCACACTATGAATGTAATTCCGAGGTGCTCATCACCAAAAAGTTTCCCTTGCAACCGCCGCAGAAGTGCGACCGGGGTGGGCTCAGGAGGCAGGGGGATAAGCTCAGGCGGCGGGCCCCTTTTCGGGGCTATTGACCCCGATGGTGGGGCTCTTCTATGGTGTCGCCGCCGCGCGCCCCTTAAAAGGTGCAAGACGCCTCAGGCGCGCGCGATGAAGCTATCGAATAAGGTCAATGACGCCGCGTAAGAAGCGCGGCGATCACGTAAAGGGAGTTGTCATGAGCCGTAAAGTGTCCCTGATTCGCGGTGACGGGATTGGACCGGAGATCGTCGACGCGACGGTCTCGGTGATCGAGGCCCTCGGGGTCGATCTGGAGTGGGAAGAAGTTCGCGCCGGCTCGGGGGCTTATAAGGATCTGGGCACTCCGCTTCCCGAAGAGACGCTTCTGAGCATCGCCCGCAACCAGTGCGTGCTTAAGGGGCCGCTGGAGACGCCGATCGGCACCGGCTTCCGCAGCATCAACGTGGCGATCCGCAAGCATTTCGATATGTACGCCAACGTGCGCCCGGCCAAGATCTCGCCGGCGATGACCACGCGCTTCTCCGACACCAACGTGGACATGGTGATCGTGCGCGAGAACACCGAAGGCGCCTATGCGGGTATTGAGCACGTGATCCCGCCGAACCGTGCCGCGGCCGAGACGATCATCCTGATCACGCGCTGGGCCTGTGAGCGCATCGTGCGCTACGCCTTCGAGTACGCGCGCCGCGAGGGCCGCTCCAAGGTCACGCTGGTGCATAAGGCCAACATCCTCAAGGAGTCCAACGGGCTGCTGCTGGAGGTCGGCCAGACGATCGCGCGTGAGTACGACGACATCGAGTTCGAAGACATGATCGTCGACAACTGCTGCATGCAGATGGTCATTCGTCCGGAGCGTTTTGACGTGATCGTCACGGAAAACCTCTTTGGCGACATCCTCTCCGACCTGGCCGCCGGCCTTATCGGCGGGCTGGGTCTGACCCCGGGCGCGAACATCGGTGAGGGCGCCGCGATGTTTGAAGCCGTGCACGGTACCGCGCCGGACATCGCCGGTCAGGGCATCGCCAACCCCACCGCGCTGATGCGTTCGGCGGGCATGATGCTGGGTCACCTGGGTTATGTGAACGAAGGGAAGTTGCTGGAGAAGGCCATCACCAAGGCGCTGGCCAGCCCCTCGACGCGTACCGGTGACCTGGGCGGAACGGCCAACACCAAGGCCTACACCCAGGCGCTGATCTCGGCGATTCAGGAAGGTTAAGACCTTTCGGCCGGCGGCATCGTTTGTGCGAGGTCGTTCGTTTAGGTCGCTTTTGAGAGGCGGCTCAGCTTGAGCAGGTCGCTTCTGTGACGCGGCGCAACTTGAGCAGGTCGCTTCTGTGACGCCGCTTTTAAAGGGTCATAAAAAACGCCCACCCGGAGCTCCGGGTGGGCGTTTTTTATGGCGCCAATTCTCATCGATCGGTGACCGTGGGTCGGTCTGGGAGGTGACCGTGGGTCAGCTGAAAAAGTGACCGTGGGTCGGTTTGGGAGGTGACCGTGGGTCGGTTTGGGAGGTGACCGTGGGGCGGCTGAAAAGGTGACCGTGGGTCGGTCTGGGAGGTGACCGTGGGTCGGTCTTTAGGGTGACCGTGGGTCGGTTGGGAGGTGACCGTGGGTCGGTCTTTAGGGTGACCGTGGGTCAGAAAAAGTGACCGTGGGTCGGCTGAAAAGGTGACCGTGGGTCGGTTGGGAGGTGACCGTGGGTCGGTAAAAAAGGTGACTGTGGGTCGGTTGAGAGGTGACCGTGGGTCGGTTTGGGAGGTGACCGTGGGTCGGTTTGGGAGGTGACCGTGGGTCGGTCTGGGAGGTGACCGTGGGTCGGTTGGGAGGTGACCGTGGGTCGGTTTGGGAGGTGACCGTGGGTCAGCTGAAAAGGTGACCGTGGGTCGGCTGAAAAGGTGACCGTGGGTCGGTCTTTAGGGTGACCGTGGGTCAGCTGAAAAAGTGACCGTGGGTCGGTCTTTAGGGTGACCGTGGGTCGGCTGAAAAAGTGACCGTGGGTCACATGCGTGGGTCGATTATCCCAACACTTTCAAGAACTTGCGAATCACCGTCTGCTGACCTACCGCCGGAAAGTCGACGGTCAGTCGGGCTTTGTCGCCGGAGCCCGAGACGCCCACGACCTCGCCAATGCCGAAGCGGGTGTGGCTGACGGTCACGCCGATGAGCTGGTCGTCGCCGGAGGGGGTGTGGGTGACGTCCCACTCCTGCGGGGTCTGCGAGAAGCTCGACTCCCAGTCGGGGGTGTCCTGGGCCAGGTGCTCGTCGGAGGCCGGGGCCTGGTTGAAGTCGTAGGCCGCCGCGCCCTGGGAGGGGATATGCGGCTCGGGGAACTCGCCGTGGGGGGCGCCCAGACGTTTTCGACGGTCGCGGGCGTAGTCGAGCTCTTTTGCGGCGCTGCGCGGGTCGATGATGAGGCGGCTCGGATCGATGTCGAGCAAGAAGCGGCTGGGTTCGGTGTCTTTGAACTGCCCGTAGACGCGCCGCCGGCGCGCGTTGGTCATGTACAGACGATCTTCGGCGCGGGTGATGGCCACGTAGGCCAGCCGGCGCTCCTCGGCGAGCTCCTCGCTGTCGCCGGGGTCGCGCAGGCTGGGGAAGGTCTCTTCTTCGAGGCCGGCGACAAAGACCGTGGGGAACTCCAGGCCTTTGGAGCCGTGAATCGTCATCATGGTCACCGCCTGACCGGGGCCGTCGTCGCCGTCGGTGGATTGCACAAGCGCTGAGCGGTCGAGGAAGGCGCGCAGCCGAAGCGAGGCCGGGGCGGTGGTGAGCAGATCGTCGATGTCGTCGGGCATCGCCTCCTGCACTGAGGCGATGAGCGCGTCGCTGTTGGGATCCTGCTCGAACTCCTCAATGGCGCTTAACAACTCGCCGACGTTGCGGGTGCGATCTTCGGCGCTCTCGGAGTCGGTGCGCTCAAGGTGCTCGAAGTAGGCGATGCGCTCGATGAGGCGCTCAAGCACCGGGGTGAGCTCGTCGTAGTGGAGAAGATCGTCGCGGGTGGCCTCCAAGATCGTCCAAAAATCCTCGATGCCGCGGCGCGAGACGCCGCTGAGCTCCTCGACGCTCTCCACCAGCAGGCGCTCGGTGGCGTTGGAGGGTCGAGGGCGACGCGCGGCGAAGAGGTCGTTCTGGGCGGGGCGATCTTCCAAAGCGAGGAGGAGCGCGCCCTGCAGGCTCTCAACGCCGGGCACAGACGTTGCGGCGGCCAACTTCTCGAGCGTGGTCTTGCCCACGCCGCGGCGCGGGGTGTTGATGACGCGGGCGGTGGCCACATCATCGCGGGGGTTGAGCGCGCAGCGCAGGTACGCCAGCAGATCTTTGATCTCCTCGCGCGCATAAAAGCTCAGGCCCCCGATGATGCGGTAGGGGATGCCCCACTGGCGCAGCTGCTCCTCGAAGAGGCGGCCCTGGGCGTTGGTGCGGTAGAAGATCGCCACGTCGTCGAAGTTGCCGCCCTGGCGCGCCATATCGAAGATCGTCTCGGCCACATAGGCCGCCTCCTCACGATCGTCGGCGCCGGTAAACGCCACGATGGGCTCGCCGCCCTGGCGCTCGGTCCAGAGCTTTTTGGCGTGGCGGCGATCGTTGCGGGCGATGACGTCGTTGGCGGCCTCCAGGATCACGGAGGTGGAGCGGTAGTTTTGCTCGAGTTTGACCCGGGCAGCTTTTTCGTTGGCGTCTTCAAACCCTAAGATGTTGGCCACGGTGGCGCCGCGCCAGCGGTAGATGGCCTGGTCGTCGTCGCCGACCACGGTGAGGTTGTTGTGGGCGACGGTCAGGTGGTCGAGCAGCTCGTACTGAGCGGGGTTGGTGTCCTGGAACTCGTCGACGAGCACGTGCTGCCAGCGCTTGCTGTATTGTTTCGCGAGTTCGGGGTGCTCGCGAAAGAGCACGAGCACGCCCAGGATGAGATCACCAAAATCGACGGCGCCGGCATGGGTGAGGGCGCGCTGGTAGTTGGCATAGAGCTCGGCGTCGGCCTCGGCGCGGGCGTCATGGGCGTGTTCGTGGGCCTGGGTGGGTGTCCAGCCGCGGTTTTTGCAGGCGTCGATGTAGCTCTGCAGACGGCGCACGTCGGCGCGGGCGCGCTCATCGCCGGCTTCATCGAGGATGCGGGTGATCAGCCGGCGCTGGTCGGCGTCGTCGTAGATCGAGAAGTTCCAGTCCAGGCCGGCCGCCGGGGCGTGTCGGCGCAGAATCCGCGCGCCCAGGCTGTGGAAGGTGCTGATGGTGACCTGGCCACCCTGGCCCTGGCCGTCGAGGAGCTGGTCGACGCGCTCGCGCATCTCCTGGGCGGCCTTGTTGGTAAAGGTCATCGCCACGATCTGATGCGGTGCGACGCCCTGCTCGGCGATAAGATACGCGATGCGGTGGGTGAGCACGCGGGTCTTGCCGCTGCCCGCGCCGGCGAGCACCAGCAGGGGGCCGGCCGGGTGGGTGACGGCCTGGCGCTGATCGGGGTTGAGGTGTTGAAGCCAGTCCTGAGTCATTGTCATCACATGCAAAAGAACTTCGGGGCTGCAAATTTGTTCCGTTGGTGTTATGACCTGTGGCCTGAGGATTGGCAAGGCGCGCGGGAATGCAACGCCGCGGCGCTTATGTTTACCCGGGGGAAACGCCCCCACAGCAGCGCCCGAGGCGAGTTGTCGTCTTCGGGCGCCCCACGTAAACTTGAGTCTGGTTGTCGACAATCGCCCGCCTGCCCGGCAGCCGGCGCGGTGACGACCACGGACGCGGCCGCCGCCACTGAGGCGCCACGCGCCGCGATTTTTTTCGCCTACACCCCCGTTTCGCTCCCTGCTGGAGTGTGGCGGGGCGGGCGTGCAACCGGAGTGCCCCCATGGCTGTCGAAGAGCTTACCGAGCGCGAAGAGCTGCGAGAGTTTTTGGTGCAGGATCGACTGGCCAACGCTTATTTGCTCGGCAACCTCGATCCCTCTTATTTCCAGTTCTGCCGCTGGTACGGCTCACGCGATGAGCAGGGCAAGATCGCCAACCTGATGCTGGTTTACCGGGGCCTGAGCCTGCCGGTGGTCTTTACCAGCGGGCGTGGCGAGGATCTGCCCGACTTTCTGCAGGCCTGCTACGAGGTGGTGCCGGAGCGTTTTCATTTCCATGTGCTGGAGACGCAGATGGCCGATCTGACCTCGACCTTTGAGGTGGGGCAGGCCGAGGCGATGATCCGCATGGGGCTTGAGCGGGAGCATTTTGAGCCGGGGGTGCGCGATGAGCGCGTGGAGCGTCTGGGCCATCGCGACACCGCCCAGATCATGGCGCTCTATGAGCATTATCCCGACAACTTCTTTGAGCCCTACCAGCTGGAGACGGGGCTTTACTTCGGGATTCGCGATGAGGAGGGCGATCTGGTGAGCATTGCCGGGGTGCATGTGGTCAGTGAGACGCATGATATCGCGGTGATCGGCAACCTGGTGACCCACTCCGAGCGGCGGGGCCAGGGTCTGGCGACGGCGTGTACCGCGCGACTTCTCGAAGAGCTCTTTGAGCGCGTCTCGCTGGTGGCGCTTAACGTGCAGGTGGAGAACGCCCCGGCGATTCGCATGTATGAGAACTTCGGGTTTCGGGCCAACAACCGCTTCTATGAGGGGCGGTGGTCGAAGGCCGCCGAGCGCGCGCGGGCCTGAGCAAAGAAGCAAGCAACAGGTTCGAGGGGTCATGAAAAAAGCCACCATCCGCCGGGCGGATGGTGGCTTTTTGCTGTGCGGGGTGTCGCGCTTAAACCTTACTCCAGTGCCGAGAACATGCCCGGGCGCACGGCGTGCTGGCGGCGCTCTTCGCGCTCCTGGTCTTCTTTGCACTCGATGCAGAGCTCGGCCATGGGGCGGGCGCGCAGGCGCGCCTTTCCGATGGGGTCGCCGCATTCGTCGCAGTAGCCGTATTCGCCGGTGTCCAGACGGAAGATGGCGTCGTTGACCTTGTTGAGGAGGTTGCGCTCGCGGTCCTGGAGGCGAAGTTCGGTGGCGTTGCCCTGCTCGTCGGTGGACTCGTCGATGGAGTCGCGGGGCTCACGGTCGTTGTCGCGCAGCTCGTTGCGGGTGAGGTTGTTGCTGCGCACCAGCTCCTGGCGTTGGGCCTCCAGCGCAAGGCGCATCTCTTCGAGGAACTCTTCGGAGTAGTCGTCGTTCTGGCTCATGGGTGACCTCGTCGTTACGTCGTTGGGGCGGCGCGCCTTCGGCGCTGGCCGTCCAGCTCAGGCCGAATATAGGCAGCAGACGCCGGCAGCGTACTTCAAAGGTGCTCCGGATCCCAGAGGCGGGTGGGGGAGCGGGCAGGGCAATCGCAAAGTTTTATAAGGCTTTTTATGGAGAACTCACCCAATTTGTGGGGAGGGGGCTTGTGCCCCTCCGGAACTCCCAAGGCGGGGACCCACAAGGGGTCCCCCTACGGTGGCGGGTGGTGGGGACCGACTTTGCGATTGCCCCGGGGGGAGCGGGGCGGAAGTTGAAGCCCGGGGCGAATCATGCCACGATGCGCGCCGGTTGTGGGCGAGCCTTCGATTGGTTGTCCCGGATGATGCGAATGCGATGAGGGTTAGCGTGCTGAAGCGTGTGCTACAGACAGGTTTGCTGGCGCTGGTGCTGATGATGAGCAGCGCGTGCGCGTCGACGACGCTGGTGGAATCACAACCGGCCGGGGCGACGCTGATCCTTGATGGCGAGCGCTACGCCGGGCAGACCCCGGTGCAGATTCGCGACCTGCCCTGGGTGTTCAGCTCCCGCACCTATCAGCTCTCGATGGAAGGGTATCACCCGAGAGTGGTAGAGCTTGAGGCCACGGCCAGCTCCAAGAGCTGGGTGACGTGCGTGTGCACCGCGGGCATCATGTGGCCGCTGGTCTTTTTTGGTCGCTATCCCTCCGATGTTGTGGTGCGGCTGAGTCCGATCGAAGCGCCGGCGCGCGCGGAGTTCAAGCCCCAACCCTCGGTGAGCTTTCCCCTCTGAGTTCACCTCGCGCTATGCTTGTTTAAGTCCGCACCCGATGCGGCGCTACCGGTCCACTCGATCCTTTTGAAAAGATTGAGGGTTTCTGGTAGCACTCTTCTGGCCTGTAACGGGCTCCCACCTGCATTTTCCCTCCTGCTGCACTCCTCTTCGCAGCCCTCCAGCACGCGGAAGTTCTATGATCACGATCCCGAAGCGATTGACGCATCTCACGTTTGCGCTGGCGCTCATGGCGCTCTCGCCGGCCTGCTCCGATCCCGATGGTGAGGGGCAGCTGCCCGATACCGATGTGGAGCTGCCGGACGTCGGTGATGCTGGCGATACCGATGCCGACGTGCCGGATGTTGAGCCCGACGTCGACGCGCCGGATGTTGAGCCCGACGTGGAGCCGGATGCTGAGGAGATCGGTTATTGCGACCCGCAGGGCGAGGGCTGGGAGCGCGATGCCGATCAGGACGGGCTCTCCGACTGTGAGGAGCGCGAGCTGTGCACCGATGAGTTCGATCACGACAGTGACGGCGACACGCTCAGCGACCTGGAGGAGCTGCAACTGGGCACCGATCCCTGTTCGGCGGACAGCGACGGCGACGGGGTGAGCGATGAGGAGGAGGAGCTGCTGGAGCTCGACCCGCTCAACGCCTGCACCTTCCCGGCGCAGTATTACCCCGATCCGACGGCCTGCTCCGACGGCGACCTCTGGGCGGTGAGCGCGTGTGATGAGCCGGCCAGTGAGCCGACGGAGTTCTTTGTAAACGGGGTAGGGAACTGGGGGCTGGGTCTTCCGCCGGCCTATTCGAACTACACCAACCTGACGATCGAAGGCGCCAGCGTGGAGAACCGTCACGCCGCGGCGGTCTACGATGACCCGGCCAATGAGATCGCCGGTTTTGTGCTGGCGCAGGCCCCCGACGGCGTCAGCTCGGCGGTGCAGGCAGTGCAGGCCAAGCGACAGCTCTTGAGCGGCGTGGGCAACCTCGTCCAGGAGGTCATCGGCGGGGAGTTCAACACCCACGATTATAATACCGCGGCGGTGAGCCGTTACCTGATCCGTTCGCCGCAGCTGCGCTCGGCGCGCGCGATGCGTGACGCGTTGCTGGTGGCCACCGCGCCCTTTGGTAGCGCGGACATCAGCGGGCTTCCGGCGACCAGCGGTAATACCTACACCGACTACCGTGTCTACCTGACGACGGTGCTTCGCGATGGCCAGCTGATTACGCTTGTGGCGCTGGCGCCGGCCGAGAAGTACGAGCTTCAGGATAAGACGAAGTTCCGCATGGACGACTTGACCAACACCACCGCGCTGGCCACTGCGACGGCCAACGACGTGCTGCGCTGCACGCGTTTTCCGCCGGCCGATGAGATTCCGCAGGTGGAGTTTCTGTGGGTGCTCGACCAGTCGGGCTCCATGACGGATGACTTCGATCGGGTGCGCGATGTGGCCGAAGGGTTCTTTGCGGAGCTGCGCAATACGCCGCTCGATTATCGCCTGGGTGTGACCAACATGTGGGATGGTGGCGAGGGCAAGCTGCGCAGCCCGCCGGCCTGGCACCGCGATCAGGCCAGCTTCCTCAATGAGATTGAGGAGTGGGTTGTGGACTGTCAGGGCTGCTCCGGAAGCTCGGGCGGCTCGGAGTACGGGATTCAGAACGCACGCAGCGCGCTGGAGTACATGAGCACCAACCTGGCGCCGGCCGAGGAGCGTATTCGCCCCAACGCCGAGGTGGTCACAGTGATGATGAGCGATGAGGAGGCTCAGACCTTCCAGGGCACTTCGCTGAGCTCGCCGCAGGGGCAGGCGCTGATGAGTGACTTCATCGGCTACTTCACCGGGCGGACCACGATCTTCTCGATCGTCACCAATGATGGTGAGGCCTACCGTCAGGTCGCGACGGCCACCGGCGGCAACTACTACTCACTCGACTCACCGAACATCGAGGAGTCGATCAACGACATCATTATCGCGGCGACCGGTCGGGCGGCGAACTACGTGTTGTCGGATGTGCCGCTCTCCAGCTCGTTGCGCGTCTTTAAGGACGGGCAGTGGGTGCCGCGCAGCCGGGTCAACGGTTTTGATTATTTTGCGTCGACCAACTCCATCGCGTTCTTCGGGGACTTCCGCCCCAGCGATGATGATCCGGAGGATGCGCCGATCAATTACGTGTCGGTCTCCTACCGTCACTTCCAGGTGAACACCAAGCCCGGGAGCGCCGGCGCGCAGTGATTGTGATGCGTTGAGGATCTGTTGAAGAAGCAAAAAAGCGGCCCCGATTTCGGGGCCGCTTTTTTGTGTCCTGCGGATGTGCGTGATGTCCGTCGCCTCAGATTTCGGCGTCGGGGTGGGCGATGCCGGTGGCGTTGAAGAGGGCGGAGATGAAGGCGTCGCGCGCGATGGTGGCGCGGGCGATGGGGCCGGTGAACCAGGCGTGCGCCAGCGCGTTGAGGTGGGCCTCATCGTCGCCGGGAGCGAACTGTTGAAGCAGGTGGGCGAGCCCGCGGCAGCCCCAGTCGTTGGCAGCGGCGAAGGCGTCCGGTTCGTCGAAGCTGGCGATGAGCTGGCGCACCGCGTCGTCGGGGTGGGAAGCGAAGGGGGCGATGAGCTCGCCGGCGCTCTGTCGGTCGAGATCGCCGAGTTCCACAGCGTGGCGGATCTCCACCAGGGTGTGCACCAGGGCCACGCGCTCTTCGATGGAGGCGGCGCGGTCGGTGGCGAAGCGCTCCAGGCCGCGGGCGATGTGCTCGGGGCTCAACCTGTCGTCGACGGCGACGCTCAGCGGAAGTCCGCTGATGCCGGGGGAGGCAAGGCCACGGTCGAGGAGGGCCTCGTGCTGGCCGACTTCGACGAGGAGCTCGGGGAGGTTGTCGTCTTCGCCCAGCGCGAGCTGGAAGGCGAGCTCGGCGGGGTAGCGGTCGATGAGGGTGGAGGCGTCGAGGAGGAGCTCTTCGTCTTCGAGCTCTTCGCTCTCCCAGGCCAGGAGCGCGGCGCTGGTGGCCAGGGCGGCGGCCATATCGAAGCCGTCGCGATCGCGCACCGTGCGCATCACCGCCAGGGTGTGGACCCAGGAGGTCAGGCCGTAGCAGCTCAAGAAGTCGGCCACGGCGCGGTCGTCGCCCAGCCAGGTGCGCTCCAGCTCGCCGAGCATCAGCTGGCGAGCGAAGCGATGAGGCGCGAGCGAAGCGAGCGCGCCGTCGATGGCGGCGCGTTGCTCCAGGCTGAGCTCATCGTGAAGTTCCTGGCGCCACTCGGTGATCGCATCAAAAAGTTCTGGAGCGTGGGCCAGCGCCGAGGCGCGGGCCACGGTGATGAGCTCCTCGGGGCTGGCGAGCTCTTCGAGGGCTTCGAGGAGCTCCTCGGGGTCGACGGCGGCCAGCAGGGAGGCTGCGGCCAGGCCGGTGTCGCTCTCATCGATGAGCTCGACGAGGGCCTCGTGGTACCAGTCGACGCCGGCCAGAAAGAGCGCGCGGGTCACAGTGGGGGCCTGGGCCTCGTCGGTGAGGGCGGCGTCGACGGCGTCTTCCTGGGGGCCGTGCTCATTGGAGGCGATCAGCGCCCAGATCCACGCCGGAGTGTCGGGGGAATTGGCCTTGAGAGCGAGCAGGGCTTTGCCGCAGGCGTCGCGAAGTGGCGTGTGGGCGAGGAGCAGCGCGGCGAGCACCGGGCCATCCTGAGGGCTCTCAAGAAGCGTGGTGAGCTCTTCGGAGGAGAGCTTCGGGGTTTCGCCTTGGAGCAGCGTTGAGACGATCGTGGACAGGGCTCCCGACATGGTGCCTCCGCAGGGTGGAAAGAGGGGGAAGTTAGGCGCGAGCGTGGCGCTCGCCAGGGCCTTCTCTGCCTTTCGCCGGGGAGCTTGTCAAAGGGCGGGGGGGCGGGTCGAAAAAAGGTGGCGCAAGAAAAGCCAGAGCGCCCTGTCATCCCGACAGGGCGCTCTGGCCGAAAGGAGGTGCCATGCGTTAGAGCAGCGTCGCCTGAGATCGCGGACAGGCGGCGCCAGCTCCGACCTCGTTGCCGAGGTATAGAAGGAACCGGGGAGGGGGCGGGTTCATTCCGGCCGCGAGGAAAAAAGTTACAACTCGCTTACCACCGAGAGGGCGCGGTGGGCGTCCTGGTGGGCCTGCTGGCGGGCGTCTTCCAGGGGGCCAATCAGGCGCGGGATGACCCGGGAGTGGCGCAGGGGCTCGGGGCTTGCAGCCAGCCCTTCGAGCGTCTGTCGCCAGGCACGGCGGGCGGCGTCGTGCTCGCCAAAAGTCTCATAGATACGGGCCGCGCCCCAGGCGGCCACCCAGTGAAAGGGCTCCAGAAAGAGGGCTTTCTGGTAGGCTTTGAGCGCGGAGTGGCCGGCGTCGAGCTGGTCGAGCACCTGCCCGAGCAGGCAGTGGCCTTCCACCACAAAAGGATCGTAGCTGGTGGCGGCCTCCAGGCAGGCCATCGCCAGACGAAGTTCCCCCTGGCGCATATGGGCGCCGGCGGTCTCCAGCAGATCGACGACGGTGTCGTTAAGACCGACCTCGCTGGTGGGCTCATCAAGTCCGCTGTATTCGGGGGCGGGGGGCTCGAGAAGATCGTCGAGGGCGCTCTCGCTGAACGTCCAGGCGCCGGGCTCAATGGTCTGGCCGGGTTTGGTCTCGTGGCGCCGGTACAAAAAGCCCTCGCCATGGCGGGTGGCGCGCAGGCGCGGGCTCTCGGTGTTGAGCTGCTCCACGTGGATCTGCTCGGAGGAGCCGAGCATCAGGTAGCCGTCGCAGGCCAGGGCATCGGCCAGATGCCCGACCACCGTGGCGGAGGCCCGGGGGGTGAAGTAGATGAGGACGTTGCGGCAGAGGATCACATCCCAGCGCATATCCGCGCGGCGCGAGCGCGGCGCAGTGTGCAAAAGGTTATGATGATCAAAACGCACCCGCTCCAGATCGGGATGATCGATGGCAAAGGTGTGCTCGTCGATCGGGCGCAGAAAGGTGTCGCGGCGCGTCTCATCGAGGCGGCGCAGGCTCCAGGTGCCGTAGTGGCCGCGGCGCGCCACGCTTAAGAACTCGGTGTTGACGTCGGTGCCCAACACGTCGGCCGGGATGTTCTCTTCGCTGGCGATCATCGCCACGGTGTAGGCTTCTTCGCCGGTGGAGACGCCGGCGCACCAGATCTGCAGAGGGCGCTCGGCGGTGGCCGAGGCGCCGAGGTTGCGCAGGATCGAGCGCAGCGCGAGGAGCTGAGGCTCATCGCGCCAGAAGGCGGTGAGCCCGTTGGTGATCAGGTTGACCAGGCGCTGGGGCTCTGCGGCGGTGGAGGAGAGGTCCTGGAGGGCCTCGACGTAGGTGAGGGGATCGTCGTAGCCGAGCGCTTCGGCGCGGCGCGCGAAGGTCTCGGCGATGCGCGTGGGCGCGGCGCCGCGCAGCGCAAAGCCGGTCCAGCGCTCGAAGAGGTCACAGGCCTGGGTGATGACCTGGCGCCGTTGGTAGCGGCCCTGATTCATCGCGACTCCCGCTGCTCGATGGCCTCGACTTCGCGGATGAGCGCCTCGGCGATCTGGTCGAGCTCCACCACCTTGTCGACCACACCGTGGGCGATGGCCGAGCGGGGCATGCCGTAGACCACCGAGCTGGCTTCGTCCTGCGCCAGCGTGGTGCAGCCGGTGTGGTGCAGGGCGGTGAGCCCGACGGTGCCATCATCGCCCATGCCGCTTAAGATCACGCCGATGGCCCGGGGGGCGGCATGGCGCGCAAGGCTTGTGAGCAGGCGGTCGCCGCTGGGGCAGTGCCCGCCCACCGGGGGGCCTTCGGTGACGCTGAGTTTAAGATCGGGCTCCAGCATCATATGGCGCTCAGTCGGCGCGATGTAGAGGTGGCCGCGTTTCAGGCCGATGCCTTCAAAGGCTTCCACCACCGTGAGCGGACTGTGGTTATCGAGCCAGTGTGCCAGGTGGGTGGAGAAGCCGTGGGTGATGTGCTGGACGACCACCACCGCCGCGGGGAAATCGGCAGGAAGTTGGCCAACGATGCGGGCCAGCGCCTTGGGGCCGCCGGTGGAGGCGACCACCCCGACGACGGCCACCGGGCGGTCGGCGGCGTCGGTTTTTGCGCTCTTTGCGGCGCGCCGAGGCCCCTCGACACGCTGGCGCTTGCGGCCGCGTACATGGCGCACCACCGGAATCTGGGAGAGCAGCCGAATCTTGCGCAAGAGGGCCTCGCGCTCTTCTTCCGGGAAGGGCAGGCTCTGCGGCTTGGGCATCAGATCGAGCGCCCCGGCCGAGAGCGCTTTAAAGGAGAGGTCGACCCCACCGCGGTGCGGATCGGCGGTGACCACCAGGATCGGCGTGGGACAGCGCGCCATGATCGCCTCGGTGGCCGCCAGCCCATCCTGGCGCGGCATGTGGATGTCCATCAGCACAAGATCGGGGCGATGCTCCTCGCAGAGGTTGACCACGTCGACGCCGTTGTCGGTCATGGCCACAATCTCGATGCCCGGCTCGGCGCGGAGCACGTCGACCAGGACTTCGGCGAAGATCGCGCTGTCTTCTGCGATGACGATGCGTAAGCTCATGAAAACTCTATGGATTCTAGCAGTGGGTGCGGGCAGGCAGTGCGGCCGGGGGAGCTTTAGCCGCGCTAAAAGACGTGTGACTATACCCGCTCATTCCGCGCAGGTGAATCACCAAGCCGGGGCAGGCGCAGCCCCGGTGGTTGGCCCGCGCTCCGGGGGCGTCTGGGAGGCGGCCGGCCCCGGCGTTCGGGTCCACCCTTCGGGTTGGATGACAGGGCCGGGGCGAAGGCGTATCATCCGGCCGATGCGGGCTGTGGCCCCCCGAGGTGAACGCCGGTTGTCGACTCGAGAAGAGATCGTTAGATTGCGCCGCCTCTGGCCCCCGCCCCCCGCGGGCGCGGGCACTGGATTTCCCCCGATGGATCTCGTTTATGGCTGACAGTCAACGCTTGCGCTCGGTGCCCGAAGGCATCCAGTTGATCTCGGAGGTCGCCGCCGAGCTCGCCAGGCGCGACGAGGCCCCGGTGACCGTGCTGGGCGTGACGACCTATTTTCCGATGGACGTCGACAGCATCGCCCGGGTGCTCGAAGGCATCGAAGAGCTCGACGGTGTTGAGCGCATTCAGCTCGATAAACTCGCCGCATACGAGATCGCCCGCCCCGAGCGTTTTCTGCCCGGGCCGCTCGATATTGAGGAGCAGGCCCACCTGGAGAAGGCGCCGGCCTTTATGCGCGCGGTCGCAAGCCTCAAGCAGGACGCCGACTGGGTCAAAAAGGTGCGCGAGCAGCACGAGCTTCTGCGCATCGCCTCGGCCGCGCGCGAGCCGCGCGTGGAGCTGGGGTATCTGACCAGCCGCACCGATTTGCCCTCGGCGAAAGTTCAGAGCTTGCTCAACGATTTCGGGGCCGAAGGTTATATCGAGGTCACCGTCGATGAGGACGCCGACGCGCTCTATTATACCTTCCCGAAGCTGAACTACTCGCGCCGGCGCTTCCAGCGCAATATGGCGCTCTTGGAGAGCCTGGAGCCGGCGCCGCCGACGCGCATCTCGATGTGGATCTTCGTAGCGCTCTTCGCGACGATTCTCCTGATTGTGATCATCTTCCTCAGGTTGTGACGCGTCATCGCGCGTGGCCTGCGGGGGAGTTCTTCTAACCTGGCTCAAGGTGCGGCCATGACTCGACCTTTCGACCGATGGATGCGCGGCGCGCTGGCGCTGGGCGCGGCCTGGATGATCGCCGGCTGCGGCGATGATGACGGTACTCCGGCGCCGGAGAACGATGCCGGCGTCAGGGATGTGGGCGGTGGCGCGGATGTGGCGCGCGAGCCCGGGCTGGAACTTCGGCCAAGCGCGCTGCGACTTCTGCCCCCCCGCCCCCTTACGTGTGAGGGCAGCCGAGAGGCGCGTTTTCCCTTTGTGATCTTCAGCCAGGAGGGCCCGGCGGTGGCCGCCGGCGATATGCTCGACGGCGAGATGATCTGGCCCAATGAGACGCTGCGGGCCGGCCACCTCGGCGTTGATGCGGGCTACCTGGCGCAGTCCGGGCCGGCCTGTGAGACGGCCGAGGACTGCGGGGAGGGGCTCAGTTGCACGGCCGCCGAGGTGGGTGACGCCTTTCGCTACTGCGCGCGTCCCACCTCCGTGAGCTTTACCCCCGGCAGCGTGCGTCAGGAGTGGAGCCTGGGGCGAGAGGGCTCGCCGGAGCTTGCGTTGAGCGTGTTGATCCAGAACACCGCCAGCCTGGACGGGCGGATGCCCGTCTCGGCGGGCTCGCTCTATGACGAGAGCGGCGCGCAGGCGCTCAGCGCCAATCCGGGGCGCGCCACCGACGCCGAGCTTCGCCACCGCCAGATGATCCAGGACTTTTTGATCTCGCTGGCCGGTCGTTTCACCGGCGAAAACGCCGCGGTGAGCCTGTGGTTTTACGGCGGCGATGTGGGCGCGCAGACGCGCCCGCTGACGCCCAGCGGAGGCGGGGAGCTTTCCAACTACCTCACCCGCGATCTCGACAGCCTCACCGCGCGTCTCTCTGAGCTTCCCACGCTGATCCCGCGTGAGGCCAACGTCTATCAGGCGATTTTGCGCGTGCTCGACCGCGACCTGGGGCTGGAGGAGTACGACGAGGCCGAGAAGGCGCTCATCGTCTTCACCGACACTCCCAATCAGGTGTTTGACACCGAGGCCGACGCCGAGGTGGTGCGTGCGCGCCTGGAGGCCACCGGGGTGCGCCTGATGATCGTGCACCTGGATCCGGCGCTCGATGCCTCGACCCTGCGCGATCTTCCCAGCCAGTGGGGCGGCAATCAGGCCTGCCGCGAGGATGCGAGCTGCGGCGCGCCCACCTGCGAAGATCAGAGCAGCTGCCAGCCTCATGAGCGCTGCCGCCCGGCGACGGTGTATGCCGAAGAAGAGGGCGGGGCGGTGACGTTGACCGATGCGTCTTACTGCATGCCCGAGCGCGACGCCGACGGGCGTGTGGGTCCGGTGCAGGAGTATGCGGAGCTGGCCTGCGCAAGCGGCGGCCACTACTTCTACGCCGCTGGCGTCGACGACATGGTGGGGGCCTGGAACGTGTTGGCGCCGGCGTTGCAGTCGACCTGGTCGGTGGAGGGCACCCTGCCTGCGCTCGACGCGCTGCAGGGGCCGGGCTTTGGTCGTCTCAGCGGCGGTTTTTCGGCGCGTGTGGGGCCGGTGCATCTGGGCGATCGGCTGCGACCGGCCTTGCAGTCGCGCGTGAGCGCGGACAGTCGCCCGGCGATGCTGCTTCCCTGAGGTTGAGATCAGGAGCGCCCGCAGCCCTTGCTGGACGCGGCGCTCTTTGTGTTTATTAGTTCCGCGCGCTCGCTCGCCATCTCGGGCGCGCGCGTCTTCGACTCCTCTTTATCCGACGTCGCCATCAGGACCCGACTATGTCTGCTCAAGCCGCAAGCGCCGAAGTCTCCGCCGGTGTGATCGAGAAGTTCAGCCCCGTTGATGGAGCCCACCTGGGCAACTTCCCCATCACCTCCGCAGGCGACGTGACCCGGGCGGTTGCGGCGGCCCGCGAGGCTTTTCCGGCCTGGCGCGACCTCACGCTGGACCAGCGCTTTGCCTACCTCGATCGCCTCCGCGATCTTGTCAGCGCCGAGGGCGAGTCCTTTGCGAAGATCATCAGCGACGATACCGGCAAACCTCTGCTCGACTCGCTGCTCACCGAGCTGATGGCGATCCCGCTTTTCATCGATTATTACAAAAAAGAGGCGCCGAAGGCCCTCAAACGCAAAAAACTCTCTCGCCAGCTCTTCTTTCCCACCAAAACCAGCTACGTCGAGTACGCGCCGATGGGGGTGATCGGGGTGATCTCCCCGTGGAACTTCCCCTTTCAGCTCTCGATGATTCCGGTGCTCTCGGCGCTGGTGGCGGGCAACACCGTGGTGCTCAAACCCTCGGAGGTCACCCCGCTTACGGGCGAGCTGATGCGCGAGATTTTTAAGCGCGTGGGCTTCCCCGAGGGCGTGGTCTCGGTGGTGCATGGCGATGGTTCTACCGGCGCGGCGTTGTGCAAAGCCGACATCGACAAGATCTTCTTCACTGGCTCGGTGGCCACCGGCCGCAAGGTGATGGCCGCTGCTGCCGAGAAGCCCATCCCGGTGGAGCTGGAGCTCGGCGGCAAAGACGCCATGATCGTCTGCCACGACGCCAACTTAGAGCGCGCCGCACGCGCGGCGGTCTGGGGCGGCTTCTTGAACTGCGGCCAGATGTGCATCTCGGTGGAGCGCCTTTTTGTGGTCGAGGCGGTCTACGACGAATTTCTGGCGCTGGTGCGCACCGAGATCGAGCGCATGCGCGTGGGCGGCCCCGATGAGGGCTCCGATATGGGGCCGCTGACCTTCAGCGCACAGATGGGCACGGTGGTGCGCCACCTCAACGACGCCCGCGAGCGCGGCGCGACCATCGCCATGGGCGGCCGCCCCATCGAGGGGCCCGGACAGTTCTTTGAGCCCACGCTCGTGCTCGACGTCACCGAAGACATGGAGATCTACCGCGAAGAGACCTTCGGTCCGGTGCTCCCGGTGATTCGTGTGGCTGACGAAGAAGAGGCCCTGCGCATGGCCAACGACCACCAGTATGGCCTGACCGGCAGCGTGTGGACGCGCGATGTGTCGCGTGGTCTGGAGCTCGCCAGCCGCATGGAGTCGGGGCAGTGCTCGGTCAACGATCTGGTGCAGTCGGTGGGCAACCCGGCGCTCCCCTTCGGTGGGGTCAAGCGCAGCGGCTTTGGCCGCTACCACGGCCCCGAAGGCCTCTACGCCTTCATGAACCAGAAGGCGATCATGGTGGACCGGGGTCTGCTCGATGTGGAGCCCTTCTGGTACCCCTACGCGCCCAAATACGAGGCGATGCTGGGCACCTTCCGCAACCTGATGGGCGGCAAGATGGTGGGCGCGCTGACCAACTTCTACGACATGCACAAGATCACCAAACGCCGCGGCTAAAGCCGCGACGGTGGTAAACAAAAAAGACCTGCCGGGGGCAGGTCTTTTTTTGTCGTATGCTCAGCGCTTGAGGCGAATCTTCCAGACCCGCGTGAGCGCCTCGGCCGCGATATCCGGCGTCATCTTGGAGTCGCCCACCTGGCGGTCGGGGAAGATGATGGGCACCTCCACAATGCGAAAGCCCTTCTGATGCGCGCGGTATTTGAGTTCGATCTGAAAGACGTAGCCCGACGCCTCAATGCGGTCGAGATCGATGGTCTCGAGCACCTTGCGGCGCCAGCCCACAAAGCCGGCGGTCAGGTCGCGGATGTCCACCCCGAGTACCAGGCGCGCGTAGAAGCCGCCGCCGCGCGAGAGCAGGCGCCGAAAGAGTCCCCAGTCCTGCGTGGCGCCGCCGGCGACGTAACGCGAGCCGATGGCCACATCGAAGAGGTCGAGCTGTTTGAGGAGCTCCGGCAGGTCTTCGGGGCGGTGGCTGAAGTCGGCGTCCATCTCGACGATCTTCTCAAACCCCTCGGCCAGCGCCCACTTGAAGCCGGCGATATAGGCGCGGCCCAGCCCCTCTTTGGCGGTGCGGTGCATCACGTGAATGCGCTCATCGCCCGCCGCCAGCGCGTCGGCCAGCTCGCCGGTGCCGTCGGGGGAGCCGTCGTCGATGACGAGGATGTGCACCCGGGGGCAGCGGCTTAAGATCGCCTCGGTGATAGGCCCGATGTTGCCGGCCTCATTGTAGGTGGGGATGCAGATCAGGGTGTCGCGCGCAGGCGTCGGTGAGGCTTCAGACATCAACCATCTCAAAGCAGAAGGGGTTAGAGCGGGGCGAAGCGTGATGCGACTCTCAGGAGATCCCGAGATCTTCGCGGGTTAGATCCAGCTTTTTGAGGATGTATTCGACGCTCTTTCGGTGCACGCCGGCGATGCGCGCGGCTTTGGACACGTTGCCGCCGGTGCGCTCCAGGAGCCGTCCCCAGTACTCTTTTTCAAAGTGTTCGATCAGCCGGTTTTTGGCGTCTTTGAAGGGGAGGTTCTCTTGCAGCGCGGTCTCCACCATGGGCAGGCTGGACTCCTCAATGGCCTCGGGCACCTCGGTGGCGGAGGGCTCGCCGGCGTTGAGGTAGCGGGTCTCAATGGCGTCGCCCTGGGTCAGGAGCACGGCGCGCTCAATGAAGTTCTTGAGCTCGCGCACGTTGCCCGGCCAGCGGTGGCGCTTGAGTTTTTCCATCGTCTTATACGCGATGTCGACATCATCGCGGCCGGTCATCTCGTTGGCCTGGCGCAGGAAGTGCTCCACCAGAAGCGGGATGTCATCGGGGCGGTCGCGCAGAGGCGGCAGGTTCACCCGGATCACGGCGAAGCGGTAGTAGAGGTCTTCGCGGAAGTTGCCCTCTTTGACTTCGCTTAAGAGGTTGCGGTTGGTCGCGGCGACGATGCGCACGTCGGTTTTGACGCTCTGGTTGCTGCCGACCGGCTTGATCTCGCGTTTTTCCAGCGCGCGCAGCAGCTTGGGCTGCAGATCGACGGCCAGCTCACCGAGCTCGTCCAGGAAGAGGGTGCCGCCGCGGGCGGCCTCAAAGGCGCCTTTGCGCGAGCCGGTGGCGCCGGTGAACGCGCCTTTGACGTGGCCGAAGAGCTCCGACTCGATGAGCTCGCGGGCGATGGCCGAGCAGTCCAGCACGATGAAGGGGCCATCTTTGCGCGGGCTGTTCATGTGGATCGCTTCGGCGACGAGCTCCTTACCCGTACCCGACTCGCCCTCAATGAGGACGGTGGCGTCGGTGGGGGAGACGCGCTCGAGGATCGAGAAGATCTCGCGCATCGCGCGGCTCTTACCGAGCATGTTCCCAAAACGGTCGCTGCCGGAGAAACGCACCTCGACCTTCTCGTCGGTCAGGCAGAACTGCAGGGTGGTGTCGCCAAGCTGGAAACGCACGCGGTCGGCCAGGAAGATATCGACGGTGCGCAGCCCCTCGACGAAGGTGCCGTTTTTGGAGCCGCGGTCGACCAGGCGGTAGCCGCTCTCGTCGACGACGATCGCCGCATGCACCCGACTCACCGCCGGGTCGTTGAGCGAGATGTCGCAGTCCGGCGAGCTGCCGATCAGAAGTTCGGCGCGCTCAAAGACGCTGGAGAGGCCTTTGTCGGGGCCCTCGATCACTTCAACGCGGAAGCGCTGCAGCTCAAGCTGCTCGGCGCCGTCGTCCAGAAAGATGGTGCGTGTTGCGTCGCTCATATCGAAAGATCCAGGAGACGTGGTGTCGAAAATGGGTCCAGAGGGCCGCTACCATAGCGAGGGGGGCGTCGCGTCACAAGGCGGCGGGCGCTCTTCTTGCGGGCGCGCTGCGCTCAGCGCTCTTCGTCCCAGACGACCAGGTGGGCGCAGTCTTCGCCGGGCTCAATGGTGACGTTGAAGCGCTCTTCGCGGTCGGCCTCGGGGTTGCGCACCGTGACAGTGTGGGGGCCGGGGCTCAAAGGGTGGTTGCGCAGCGTCATATGACGTCCGGAGAGCCACTTGCCGTCGATGGCGATCTCGTTGTGGGCAGGGTAAATGGCCCGGAAGTTGAGGCAACCCCGGGGGCTCTCTTCGAGGTTTATGGGAAGCTCATCGCCTTCAAGGGTGGCTGGGTTGAGATCCAGGCGCAGCGCTTTGTAGCCCGGGGCGCGGGCTTCAACAATGGCGCTGCGTCCGCGGGGAAGTTGCACCCGGCGGGCGCCGGAGCCGAGCACGCGGCCGTTGAGCGAGAGCTCGGCGTCGGGCGGTGAGGGGACCAGGCGCACGCTGACGCCTTTGCGTAGCGCGGCGTTGACCAGCGTGGGGCGGCTGCGATCGTCGGCGACGTTTTCGGTCTTGCCAGGGGTGCGGCCGGAGAGCTCGGCCAGGGCGCGATCCTGGAGGCAGGAGAGGTTGAGCGAGACGATCTCACGCTGGTGACCGTAACTTAAGGTGTAATAGGCGGTGGAGCAGCCCTCGTAGGCCGCTGAGAGGGCCGCCACTTCGCCCTCGCCGAGGGTGAGGGTGACGGGGGCTTCACCCAGGTCCTCGCCATTGGCGCTGACCCTGGCGGCCTGTGGCGTGGTCTCCACGCGGAAGGTGCGGGGCGGGGCGGCGTCGGGCTCAAGCTGCAGGTCACGCTCATTGAGCATCACGTGCTGGCCCGCGGCGAGCTTCACACGCAGATTGCGGGGCTGGTGGCCGTCGAGCAGAAGCTCCACGCGGTAATCCCCGGGCTCAAGCGTGAGCGTCTGCGGGGTGCGGCGTCCGGCGAGCTCTTCGCCATCAAGGCGGATGGTCGCGCCGGGGGGATCGCTCTCCAGGGTGAGGTTGGCGTCGCGCATGGAGGGGAGCACAAAGGCCGCGACAAGGAGTGCAGCGAGCGCCGCGAGACTCAACCCCACCCACACGCCAACCCGTCGCCGCGGGGCCGGCTGCGGCATCGCGTCGTCGGGGTCTGCACCGGCGAGGACGTGGGGCTCGGGAAGCGTCGTGGGCGTGGGTGTGGCGATGGGCTGGCGCGTCGCGGTCTCCGGCGATGCGACCGGTTCAGACTCCGGCGTAAGCAGTCGCGAGGCGGTGGGGGCGTGCGCGATCTCGGCGACCTCCTGCTCGGAGAGCTCGGCCAGCCCCCCGGGCTGCGCTGTGCCAGACTCGGAGGTGGGCGAATCGCCTTTTGTTTGCGCCGGCTGAAGATGGGCAGCCGGAGTGCCGGTGCGCAGCGAAGCATCAGACGCCTCCGAGCCCAGTCGGTCGAGCTCAAGCTCTAAGGCCTCATCGAGGTTGCGCGCTTTGCGCACCGGGGCGGCAGGCTCTTCGGCGAAGATGGCCTTGAGCGCCTGGGCCAGCCCCTGGCTTGTGACCGCCTGACCCACCGCGTAGATGGCGTGCTGAAGATCCACATAGAGATCTTCGATGTTCTGGTAGCGCTCGGCCGGGTCAACGGCCAGCGCGCGCTCAATGATGCCATCGACCTCCCCGGGCACCTCGGGGCGCAGCACTCCGGGCGGATCGAACTCGCAGCGCCGCACAAGCTCCAGACTCTCCAGGTCGGTGCGCCCCTCAAAGGGCCGCCGCCCGGTGAGCATCTCGTAGAGCACCACGCCGCAGGCGAAGATGTCGCTGCGGTGGTCGAGCTCCTGTCCGCGGGTCTGCTCCGGGCTCATGTAGCAGCACTTGCCCTGGATGCGGCCGTTGGCCGTCTGGGAGAGCCGCCCGGCGGCCCGCGCGATGCCAAAATCAATGATCTTGATCTCGCCCTCCCGCGAGATGAGCACGTTGGAGGGGCTCACATCGCGGTGCACGATCGAGAGGGGGCGGCCCTGCTCGTCGGTCTTGCGGTGGGCGTAGCCCAGGCCTTTGCAGATCTCGGCGGCGATGTGCAGGGCGTGCTCCACCGGCAACTGCTCGCCATGTGCGTCCAGCCGTTTTAAGACCTCGCGAAGATCGAGCCCCTCGACGTACTCCATCGCGATAAAATATTCGCCGTCCTGCTCGCCCATATCGAAGACGGGCACAATATTGCCGTGGGTGAGCTGGACGACGATGCGCCCTTCGTCGAGGAATTTGGTGACAAATTCCTCTTCTTCGGCAAGGTGGGGGAGGATGGTCTTGATGATGACGCGCTTCTCGAAGCCGCCGGCGCCGCGGGCGCGCGCCAGGTAGATCTCACCCATGCCCCCTTTGGCCAGGCGGCGGGTGAGCTCGTAGCGACCGAGTTTTCGAAGCGTTGCGCTCATAGCAAAAGACGACCGTGGCAGGTCGGGGGGCTGCTCCCGAAGCGATGCTTCGTGTATAGTCGATGCAGCGTCGAAGGTCGACGTGCTTTCAAAGGGGGAGGGGACCGAACATCAACGAGGACAGGATGCTGTATAAAGATACCATGAATACCAGTGAACGCGCGCCCTGGACCGCCCGCGTGGTGGCCGGAGCGCTGACGACTCGCCCCGTGGCTCAGGCGGTGCTCTGGGCGCGGATGCCGCTTCTGGCGGTGGTCTCACCCTCGGTCGACGTGCTCAACGCGTCGCGCTGCGAGGTGGCCATTCCCTTCGGCTGGCGCAATCGCAACATCTTCGGGACGATGTATTTTGCCGCCTCGATGATGGCCGCCGAGATGACCACCGGGGGGCTGGTCCTCTTTCATAACGCGCTGCGGCCCGAAAAGTTTTCGTACATCGTGCGCCATATCAGCGCCGATTTTGTCAAACCGGCCAAAAGCGCGGTGCGTTTTGAGTGCGTGCAGGGCGAGGAGGTCGCTGCGGCCTTTGAGGAGGCCGCACGCACCGGGGAGCGGGTCAACCGCCTGCTGGAGGTCGTCGGCCGGCGCGCCGACGGGGTGGAGACGGCGCGCGTGAAGGTCGAGTGGTCGATCCGGGCGAGCTGATGATCGTGGCGCAATCGCTGGGATGGGGGATCGTCTCGCTCGTGGTCGGCGTCGCGCTGGGCGTGGGGCTTGTCGTCAACATCTGGCGGGAGCGACGGCTTATCGACCGCGATCGCGAGTGGGCGATCGACGACGCGGCGCGTGCGCTGCGCGAGCCCGAAGACGACACCTCCACGACCGAAGTGCAGGGCGTGCGAGAGGTTCAGGAATAACACCCCGATACTTATGCGCTACCTGTGCGGCGCGTTACGGTGTCGCTTGAAAAGTTTAACAATAACGGGAGCTTAAGGGTCTATGAGGGATCGTCAACAGCAACAGTCATCGCATCGGATGTACCGCCGCGCGCTGCGTCCGGCGAGCTATCTTCTTGTGCTGCTTTTGATCGGGCTGAGCGCCAATGGCGTGGTGGCCCAGGAGGGCCAGGAGAGCTCGGCGCTTGAGATTCCCGAGGTGCCGGAGGTACCGGCCATCGAGGAGGTCGAGCGTCGCGACTACCCCGAGCTGGAGCGCGCCATCGACCGGGTGCTCTCCGATCCGGAGCTGCAGCGTGCCAAAGTGGGGGTGCATGTCGAAGACGCGCAGACTGGCGAGGTGCTCTACTCGCATCTGGCCGACGAGCCTTTGAACCCGGCGAGCAATATTAAGCTGATCACCGCCGCCACCGCGCTCGATGTGCTGGGGCCGCATTATACCTTCAGCACCGAGTTGGCCACGAATATGCGCAGCGAGCGCTCCATCGACGATCTTTTCGTGATCGGGTCGGGGGAGGCGTTTTTGCTCTTTAAAGATGTGCTGGCCTGGGCCGGCGAGCTGCGCCTGCAGGGGATCGACACGATCGCCGGCGACATCATCATCGACGAGTCGGCTTTTGCCGAGGGTTACCTCCCGCCGGGCTATGAGACCCGCGACACCGATGCGTCGTACCGATCCTCGATCGGGGCGTTGTCGGTGAACTTCAACACGGTGACCACCACCGTGACGCCGGGGGCGGTGGGGGAGCCTGGCGAGGTGCGGCTGGATCCGCCCCAGGGGCATATCGAGGTGGTCAATCGCACGCGCACCGTGCGCGGGTCGCTGGCGCGGGTGCAGGTCAGCGCGATCCCCACCGAGGAGGGCACCCGCATTGAGGTCGGGGGCACCATCGGGCAGGGCGCGCAGCCGGTGGCGGTGCGAAAGCGGGTGGACAACCCCACGGAATTCGCCGGCGCGGTGGTCGCGCGCGCCATCAAGATGGTGGGCATCGCCTTTGACGGTGAAGTTCGCCCGGGAGCGGCTCCCGCACCCGAGGTGCGCCAGCGGCTGCACGTGCACAACTCCTCGCCGCTGATCGACACGATCGCGGCGATGAATAAGTGGAGCAACAACTTCATGGCCGAGCAGCTTTTGCTGGCCACCGCCCGCGGACCGGGTGAGCCGGCGACCTGGCCGCAGGCTATCGGTAAAGCGCGCGAGTTTATGGTGAGCGCCGGTTTTGATGCGGAGACGTTCAGCCTGCACAACGGCAGCGGCCTGTATGAAGGCAACGCGGTGAGCGCGCGGCAGTTCGTGTCGCTGCTGCGCTACATGCGCGGGCACGCCTTCGGACCGGAGTTTATCGCGTCGTTGCCGATTGCCGGGGTGGACGGCTCGCTGCGCAACCGGCTGCGCGAGCCGCACGTGGCTGGAAACCTGAGGGCAAAGACCGGTACGCTGAATAACGTGACCGCGCTCAGTGGCTATGTGCAGAGCAGGTCGGGGCGCCAGCTTGCGTTCTCGATCCTCATCAACGATCCGCCGCGACGCGCCTGGGTCTACCGCCCGCATCAGGACCAGATCGCCCAGGCGATCGCCAACTTCGACGAGTGAGTTATGTGCCGGCTCTTTGGCTTTCGTTCGGTGATCACAAGCCAGGTTCACCGCAGCCTGATCAGCGCCGATAACGCCCTGATGCGCCAGAGTGAGCGCCACCCCGATGGTTGGGGGGTGGCGTACTACGTGGAGGGCGTGCCACACGTGGTCAAGAGCGTGAACTCGGCCGTCTCCGACAGCCTTTTTCAGCGCGTCAGCGGTGTGGTGGCCTCCGAGACGGTGGTGGCGCACCTTCGAAAAGCGACCGTGGGTCAGCTTTCTATCCTCAATTCACACCCCTTTCAGTACGGCAGCTGGGTCTTTGCGCATAACGGGCAGATCCCCAACTTCGACGCGCATCGCGAGGCGGTGGTCGTGCGGATCTCACCCATCTTCCGGCGTTTTGTGCTGGGGGATACCGACAGCGAGGTGATCTTTTACCTGCTGCTCTCGAAGATGGCGCAGCGCTTCGACATCCATCGCAGGGGTGCGCCGGTCAGTGAGCTGAGCGCCGCACTCCGAGAGACCGTCGCTGAAATTCATGAGGCCACCGGCTACGACTGCTACACCCGGGCCAAAGAAGATGAGTTTTACCTGAGCATCATCCTCACCAACGGTCAGGTGATGGTCGCCCACCAGGGGGGCAAGGAGCTCTTCTACAGCACGCATAAGACGCTGTGCCCGGATCGCGACGATTGCCCCAGCTTCGCGCCCTGCTGTGAGGCGATTTCGCGCTCGGGTTTTGTGAACCACTTCATCGTCTCCAGCGAGCCCCTGCACGGCGATAATGTGTGGGAGGCGATGGAGCCGGGCCAGATCTTCGGGGTGGACTGGCGTATGCACCTCTATCAAGAAAACGCCGACGCCAGCCCGGCCCGCTTAGGGGCTTGAGCTGGCGTCGCGTGTAAATCTTGAATGAAGTCAGGGGTTTAACGCTTCTTGCTGCGCTGGATGGCGCGCTGCAGCTCCTCATCGGAGAGGCCGGAGTGGCCCTCGACGGTGATGGACTGGCTGACGTTGGTGCGCAGGTCGCGGGCCGAGACGTTGACGATGCCATCGGTGTCGATCTCGAAGGTCACCTCGATGCGCGGGCTTCCCGCCGGGGCGGGTTTGATGCCCGTGAGGTTGAACATGCCCAGGAGCTTGTTGCGGCTGGCCACCTGATGTTCGCCCTGGAGCACGGTGACGGTGACCATGTCCTGGTTGGCTTCGGTGGTGGTGAAGACCTTGGTCTCCATGGTCGGGATGGGCGTGTTCTTCTGGATGATGGGGCTGAAGCGGTCGCCGGTGACCCGAATCCCCAGGCTGAAGGGGGTGATGTCGAGGAGGATCACCTCGCGTACTTCCCCGCCGAGGATACCCGACTGGATGGCCGCGCCGGTGGCGACGACCTCATCGGGGTTGACGCCCTTGTTGGGTTTTTTGCCAAAGATCTCTTCGACCTTCTCCTGGACGAGCGGCATGCGCGTCATGCCGCCGACGAGGAGGATGTCGTCGATGTCGCTGCGATCGACGCCGCCATCTTTGAGCGCGGTCATGCAGGGGGTCTCCAGGCGCTCGACCAGGTCGTAGCAGAGGTCGTTGAGCTGGGAGCGCGACAGGCTCAAGGAGAGGTGGCGCGGGCCGGACTCATCGACCGCCAGGAAGGGCAGGTTGATGTTGGTCTCGCTCAGCGTGGAGAGCTCGCATTTGGCGTTTTCAGCGGCCTCTTTAAGACGCTGCAGGGCCATGTTGTCTTCGCTGACGTCGATGCCCGTCTCGTCCTGGAAGCGCTGCATCAAAAACTCGAGCACCGCGCGGTCGAAGTCTTCGCCGCCCAGGTGGTTGTCGCCGCTGGTGGAGACGACCTCGAAGACGCCGCCGCGCAGCTGCACGACCGAGACGTCGAAGGTGCCGCCGCCCAGGTCGAAGACGACGATGTTGGCGTCGCCGCTGCGCGCAAAGCCGTAGGCCAGGGCCGCGGCGGTGGGCTCGTTGATGATGCGGCGCACGGTCAGCCCGGCGATCTTGCCGGCGTCTTTGGTGGCGCTGCGCTGGGCGTCGTTGAAGTAGGCCGGCACGGTGATCACCGCCTCGGTGATCTCCTCTCCGAAGTAGTCTTCGGCGGTCTGCTTCATTTTGCGAAGCAGCATCGAGGAGATCTCCTGCGGGCTGTAGGCCTGGCCGTTGACCTCAACCCAGGCGTCGCCGTTGGTGTTCTCGACGATGTTGTAGGGCAGGGTCTTGGCGTAGCGCTTGACCACCGGCGAGTTATGCTTGTGACCGATGAGGCGCTTGATGTCGTAGATGGTGCGCTCAGGGTTGATGATGGCCTGGCGCTTGGCCTGCTGACCGACAAATTGCTCGTTGTCTTCGGTAAACCCGACCATCGAGGGGGTTGTGCGCGAGCCCTCGCTGTTGGGCAGCACCAGCGGCTCTCCGCCGTCGATGACCGCTACGCAGGAGTTGGTGGTGCCCAGGTCGATGCCAATGATTTTTCCCATGAACGACAATCCCGGCTAGACGTTTTGGCAAGCTATTTAAAGCGATGGGGAGCCGAGCTGCGCCGGGGAAATCTGGCGAGCGCGGCGGGAAGGAGCAGAACCCCCGCTCGCATACGTGGAAGAGACGATACCATCGTAGGCGCGACGCGCTATTTTTTAAACAGGTTTTTGAAGAACCCTCCACCCTCGCTCTCGCTCTGGGGGTGGCGCCGCTCGTAGAGGCGAATTTCGCGCTCGGCCTCCAGGCTCGCCGGGTTGAGCTTGTAGGCCTGTTTGAAGTGCTCGTAGGCCTTTCGTTCTTTGCCGCGGGCTTTGAGGATGATGCCGGCGAAGAGGTAGGCGTCGGGCATGGCCTGGCGATGACCGGTGCCGATGGCCTTCTGCAACTGCGCGAGCGCGTTGTCGGCCTCGGAGGCGTCGAGCTGGAAGCGGGCGTAGGCCTCAAAGGTCATGTAGAGGCCGTTGTCCGGCTCGCCATGGAGCGCCCGCTGCAGATGGGGCAGGGCCTCGCGGAAGGCGAGCTGCTTGAAGAGGGGGTAGCCGGCATTGAAGGCGTCGCGGGCCGGGTCGGCGGCGGTGGGGATGCCGGCGTTGTTGAGCGGCGCCGGGGTGGGGCGCCGGCTACGGGTGGGGCTTCGACCCAGGCGCTCGAGCTGCTCGCGGCGCCAGCCTGGATCGGAGGATTCATGATCGAGGCCGGCGCCCGAGAGCGAGGAAGTTCGCTTGCGACGCGCCCCGGAGAGCGATGCGGTACGGTCGCGCTGCGGGGTGTCCGAGCCTGGCGTGGGGCGAGTGGGCGTGGGGCGCGCCGCGGCTGTGGGGCGCGTCGCGGTGGTGGCGGCGTCGCCGAGTTGCGACTTCAGATCGGGATGCTGGTTGGTGGGCGTGCGGCCCATCCCGATCGGCGTGGAGTGATGCCGGGCGCGACCGGGGGTCTGGGTGCGCGGGGTAAAGCGGACCTGAGAATCTTCGGCCAGCCCATCGCCACCGGGGTTGAACTGGCCCGGATGCAGGGTGCTCAGGCGCTTTCGGCCGGGCCGGGGACTCTGAGAGGAGGCGGCCGAAGTGGAGCTCGCCGGGCTCGATGTTGTGGGTGCCTTCGATTCGGTTGGCTCGGCCGGAGGGGGCACCGTCTGTTTGTTTTCAACCTTCATCAACTCGGTGTACGCGTTGCGCACGCCAATGAAGATGCGCTGGGCGGTCTCTTTGATCTCGGAAGAGACGTTGCCGCCGTAAACATCGGGGTGATGCTCTTTGACGAGCACATAGAAGCGCTCTTTGACCACCTCGCGCCCGCAGCCCTTCCACAGCCCGAAGATGTCGTAGGGGCTCATGCGCTCAATGGTCTTGAGCTTATCACGCAGCTGCACATCCAGGCTCTGGGTGCGTCCGGTGGCCGGGCGAATGCCCTTAGATGAGGGGGCCTGCACCGATGGCGAGGATGTGGTGCGCTGCGGGCGTGACGACACAGGACGCGCGGTGCTGGTCGCCGTGGCGCTGCCGGAGGCGCTGAGGTGGGCGTATTGGATCTGCACCGGTCGCGGCGTGGGCTCACTTCGGAAGACCCACAGATCGATATCGCGCGCGAAGAGGGCGGCGCGGAAGCCCTCGGTGACGTCGCTGCCCATCAGGCTGAGCAACTCCTCCAGCGATTTCTGGCCGTCGCAGCCGCCCAGCAACTTTGCCAGCACCTTCCAGCGCAATGAGGCGCGGCGTTTCTCCCAGAACTGGGTGAGCACCGGGTAGGAGGCCATCATCGGCATCAGGCTGTCCATGACCTGACGCTGGGGAAGATGCGTGGTGACGCCCTGAATCATCAGGGGAACCAGCGAGGTGCGGCTGCCCTCGAGGTTATCGGTGCGGCTGAAGCTGAACTCACCATCGGGCCAGGCGAAGACGCTGGTCAGCGCGTTGCTGTCGGCCAATGCATTGTTGGCCGGCTCCAGAAAGTGACCGCCTTTGAAGCCGAACTCCCGGGTGATTTTTCCAGATCGCAACGTGAGCTGGCCGGACTCCTGGTGCATGGAGATGCTGTAGAGCAGGCGCGCAAAGGGGATCGAGCTGAGCTGGCCGGCGGAGGGTTTTGGCAGGCGCACCGAGAGCTCGGTGGCGGACTCTCCGCTGTCGCGCGCCTGTTTCTGGCGAGCGCGCTGGCGGGCGCTCAGCGCCTTTTTGAGGGCGTCGACGAGCTCGTCCCAGTCACCCGGGTTGCGAGGAAGGGGCACGACCCCGGCCACGCTCGCAAAGGCCTCGCCCATCTGGGAGAGGGCCGGGGTGAGGCGCGCGGCGAGCACAAAGGCCGGGGTGGCGTCCTGGCTTAAGACGCTGTCGAGGGCGACGAAGTGGGCACTTTGCGAGGGATCGGCCAGGTCCGGACCCACCACCACGACCTGGGCGGGCTTCTGCATCAGCTGGCGCCGGGCGGCATCCCACCCGTTGGCCTGCGAGATGCTGGCCGTCTGGGAGAGCGCTTGCTTGAGCCTCGAGACCACCGAGGCGTCAGCGCTAATGATGAGGAGGTTCTCCATAGGGGGTGTTCAACTGCGTCAGAGAGACCTGCGCTGCGTCAGCGCCGGGGGATGCGGAAGTGCATGCAGAGCGTGGATCAGCCGCCGAGCTCTTCGATCTGCTGGAGCATCTCGCGGCGGGTGGCGTCGGGAACGGTCAGGTTGGCGGTCTCACGAAGGTAGGTCTTGAACGATTCAACGGCCTGCGCGCGCTGGTTGAGCTCGCGGTAGAGGTAGCCCAGGCGGCGGTATATCTCGGGGTTGTCGTAGCCAAAGCGAATGGCCTGCTGCAGGTGGCGCGCGCCTTGCTCACGCTGCCCCTCATAGATCAGGGCCATGCCGTACTGGTACTGAGCCAGCGGACGCTCCGGCGACTTCTCAAGTGCCCCGCTGTAGTGCTCGATGGCGTCGGCATAGTTTTGCTCGCGGAAGTTCGCTTCACCCAGGGCAAAGCGCGCCTCGACCATGTCGGGTTTGAGCTCCAGCGCGCGCATGATGTCGGCCTTGCCGGCGCGAGTGGCGCCGGTGCGGGCGAGCAGAAGACCACGACGCACGTAGATCTCGGGGTTTTTAACGCCGTAGGCCGGGTCGACCGTGGTGGCGCGCTGGTACTGGGTCAGGGCCTGGGTCTCGCTCTCTTCATCTTCGAAGGTGCGGCCCATGAAGTAGTGGAACTCGCCATTGTTGGGCTGGTAGTCGAGCACGTGACCGAAGATGCGCTTGGCGGTGTTGAAGTCCTTCTCGGCCAACGCGGTGCGACCCACGTAGAAGTACGCTTCGTGGTAGCGAGGGTTGAGCTCGTAGGCCTTGTTGAAGTCTTCGCGCGCGGTTTCGAAGTTGCCGCGGTCAAAGTAGATGCGGCCGCGAATGAAGATGTACTCCTCGTTGGAGGGCTCGGCTTCAATGACCTTGTTGATCTCGTCGATGGCGCGGTCGAACTGACCGGCCTGACGGTAGGCGTCGGCAAGGTAGGCCGAGAGGCGAATGTCCTGGATGCCCTCGGCACGGGCACGCTCCAGAAGTTCCAGGGCGCGTTCGCTCTTGCCGTCTTCCAGGAGCAGGCGCGAGAGGTTAATGCGCGCGTTCCAGAAGTTGGGGTCGAGGCGCAGAGCCTCCTCGTTCCACTGGCGGGCAAGCTCTCGGCGCTCGGAGAGGCGGTAGTAGTTGGCCACCTGGGAGGCGATGGCAGCGTCGATGCCTTCGGGGCGCTCGGTGATGGCGCGGACGTGCTCTTCGCCGCGGGCCACGTCGTTGTCGATGCGCCAGGCGAGTTGGGCCAGCGCGGCGTGGGCGGTGAGCAGGCTGGGGTCGATTTCGACGGCACGCTCAAAGGCGCGGCGGGCTTCATAGAAGGTGCCGCGCTGCATGTTGAGGCGTCCCAGGTAGAAGGGGAAGCGGGCGTCTTCGGGGAACTCCTTCTCGCCCTCTTCGAGCTTGAGGATGGCCTCGTTGTACTGCTCCAGACCCATGTGCGAGCGCACGATGCCCAGCATCACTTCAGGGTCTTGCTGGCCGAGGTTCTTGTTGGTGGTGAAGAAGTTGAGCGCCTCCTGATACATCTCGGCGCGCTCGTACTGCTCGGCCAGCGCGCGCAGGCTGTCGACACGGGAGCTGTCGATGTTGAGCGCCTCGGTGAACATGGCGATGGACTCATCGCTCTGCTGCCGCGCCATATGGACCATACCCATAACGTGGTAGGCCTCGCCGCGCTCCGCCGGGGAAGCCGAGGCGCTGAGCTCGCTGATGATCTTCTCGAGGTGCTCGGTGGCGTCGTTGAGGTCGCCGCCCTCGTAGTAGAGCTTGCCGGCGAGGAGGCGCGTGGCGACGTGGTTGGGGTCGGCGTTGCTGGCGCGCTCCAGGGCTTCGAGAGCGGCGGCGTTGTCGTCTTTTCCGGACAGGACGCGGGCATGCCAGTAATGAGGGGCGGCTGCGGCCTCGTTGGCTTTGCTGGCGGCGGTCAGGTGGCGTTCGGCGCGCTCAAGCAGGGAGGCCCGGGCGGTGTCGGATGCGCTTTCTGCATCATTCTGGGCTTCCTCGCCGGCTTCTTCGTTGGCCTCGGCGAGGGCTTCACCTTCTTGCGTTTCGTCCTCGGCGGCGTTGGCTTGTTCTTCAGCCGGGGCGGCGTTTTCGGGGGCCGCGTCTTCGGAGGTTGCATCTTCGGAGGCAGCCGGTGTGGGAGCGCCTTCGTACTGACCGTCGAGGCTGGCGAGAGCGTAGGCGACGCCGGCGCTTAAGTGGGCCCAGTAGGCGGCGTCGGGGTCGGTCAGGGCGGGTTCGGCCAGGGCTTCGGCGGCGTCGGCCTGGGCCAGACGAGCCTCGTTGGCGGCCAGGGCGGCGGCAACCATGGGGTCGGCGCTCTCGGCGGCCAGGGATTCGGCGAGGGTTTCGGCCGAAGCGGCGACGGCGTCGTCCTGGTAGCGGGTCAGGTAGAAGGAGCGTCCGAGCAGCAGCAGCGCGGAGCTCTGCGGATCGAGCTGACCTTTTTCAGCCTGGGCGAAGAGCTCCAGGTATGAGGCGTAGTTGTCTTGGAGGACCAGCTCGGGGTTGAGCGAGGTGATCTTCGGGGCGGTCGGGGCCGGGGCCTGCTGGACGACTTCTTCCTGGGCGAAGAAGGAGGTGTAGATGCCAAAGCCGGCCGCGCCCAGAACGAGCACAGCGAGCACGGGAACGCCGATGGCGGCCATGGCGCCGCGTTTTTTATCGGCGTCGACCGCTTTGGCGACGTTGGCTGCGGCAGGGGCCCCGGGGCTGGCCGGTTGCTCGTCTTTGATGCCGGTGGAGGCGGGGCGGAAAGGATCGTGACCGGAGGCTGCGGGAGCGCCGGCCTGTTGTGGCTGCGGTCGTGAGCTGGGAGCGGCGGGTTGGCGGGGAGGTGGGGCGGCTGCGGCCGGAGCCGGGCCTCCCATCATGTCGTCGCCCCAGTCGGCCTCGTTGACGCCGAGGTCGTCGGCGTCGAAGGAGTCGTTGCCGACGAGCTGGCTATCCCAGTCGTCGCCCTCGGGCTCTTCGTCCAAAAAGGAGAAGCCCTGATCGCCGCCCAGGAAGTCGTCTTCGTCGGCGGGGGCATCGGAGAAGAGGGAGTCGTCGTCGAGCTTCGGAGCCTCGAAAAGATCGTCGCCCTGGTCGAAAGGATCGGGCTCGGGGGCCGGGGCGGCGAAAGGATCGTCGTCGGCAGCCGGAGCGGCGAAAGGATCCTCATCGGGGGCCGGAGCGGCGAAGAGGTCGTCGCTGTCTTCGTCCATGCCCGGCGCCGGGCCGAAGAGATCATCGCTGGGCTCGGCGCCCATGGGAGCAGCGAAGAGGTCGTCGCTATGCGGCCCATTGCTGCTTACCGGAGCAGCGAAGAGATCATCGTCATCGGCCTGGTTGGCGCCGGCGCCCATGGGAGCAGCGAAGAGGTCGTCGTCCTCGGCCGCACCGGCGCCGACGGGAGCAGCGAAGAGGTCGTCGTCCTCGGCCGCACCGGCGCCGACGGGAGCGGCGAAGAGGTCGTCGTCCTCGGCCGCACCGGCGCCCACGGGAGCGGCGAAGAGGTCATCGTCGTCGGTGATGGGAGCGGCGAAGAGATCGTCGTCATCGGCCGAGGTTGGGAGGTTGGCGTTGGCCGAGGTCGGGAGGTTGTTGCCTGCCGAGGTCGGAAGGTTTCCACCTGCCGAGGTCGGGAGATTGTTGCCTGCCGAGGTTGGGAGGTTCGATCCGGCGGAGGTCGGAAGATCGGAGCCGGCAGGTTTGGGCAGGTTGGAGCCCGCCACGCGAGGCAGATCGCTGAGTTTAGGCCGGGGCAGATCGGGGGCGCTGCGCGGCGCGGGCAGATCGGCGGCGTCGCTCTTGGGTTTGGGAAGATCGCCGAGTTTGGGCCGCGGCAGGTCGCTGAGTTTGGGCCGGGGCAGATCGGGGGCGTTGCGCGGGGTGGGGAGCGCCGGGCCGCCTGCCGAGGTCGGAAGATCCTGCACCCCGAGGCCGGCGCGCGTGGTGTTGCCGGCGTCATCGGCGAAGGCCGCGACCTCCGAGATTGGAGTCCAGCTCTCTTTGTCGGTCGAGACCTGCGCATCGGTACCGAGCTTGTTGCCCTTGAGCATCAGCCGGATGGCGTTCTGGTCAAAGGGGCCAAAGACCTTACCGGTGGGGCGTTTGACGTAGTAGCGTTCCATCGCGTGTCGGGGATGCGGCCTCGCGGGGGAGGCGTCCATGTGGGATCGCCGGCTGGATGGGCGCACAGCTCGGGGCGTCTGTGGAGAGTAGCGTCGTCGGGCATGAGAAGACCGGCGGCGCTAAGTCGCTGCGCAGAACATGTTGGCGACCAGAGAGTCTGCGGCCAATGTATCGCGCCCCCCCGGTCGTGGCAAGCAAAGGTGCGCGGTGCAAAAGAGGCTTGTCGGCCTTATTCGTCGCGGTCAAACGGGCTCTTGGCGAGCGTCAGACCGGTTTCTTCGAGGATCTCATCGAGGAGATCGCGGGCGTCGGCGGCGATGACAAAGTGCAGCTGCCCGAGGCGGCGCTCGATGAGGTCGGGGGCTTCTTCCAGGCCGGCGAAGCGGTCGGCGCTGAGGCGGTCTTCGAAACTCAAGACGATGAGCTGCTCGGCGAGGTGGGCGCGGGCGGGGCGGTCGAGCTCAGCCTGCAGGCGGAGCGCCTGACCGGTGGGAAGCCCCCCGGGGCAGCGCGCGTCGAGGAAGGCCACGATCTGGTTTAAGGGCTCGTCGGGGAAGCGCGTGCGGATCTTCTCCATGTTGAGCGCGAAGAAGCGCGAGCGCGGGGACGACTCATCTTCGAGGACGTCGGTCAGGTAGCCGAGCTCGACCTGGGTGACGACGTCGAGCTCGTAAGGGTCGGCCATGACCACCAGCGGGTCGACGAAGTAGAGGGTGCGCGAGGGGGCGCCGGTGGAGCTGAGCGAGAGCGAGGGGTGCGCCTCGGCGGCACGTCGGATGGCGTCGTGCTCGGCGGTGGTGACAAAGGCGTCGCGGGCGCCCAGGCGGATGGCGCGGTGGTTGCTCTCGCGAAGATCGTGTTCGAGCTGCCCGATGATCATATCGAAGCGCTCGGGATCGGGGTGGCGAAGGAGCACGCCCTGGCGGTGGATGGTCAGGCGCTGATGGACGCGCTCCCAGTCGTTGAGCTGGAAGGCCACAGCCTCGGGCACGGGAGTGTGTCCGAAGGTGTTGAGCAGCTTGACGAGCGCTGTGGCGCTGGCGCCCAGCGAATAGCCGCGTTGCACCGACTCTGCAGCGAGCTGGAAGGTGGCGACGCGATCGGAGAGTTTGCGGCGTTCGCCCACCCGGTAGAGCTCATGGAGCACCGAGACCGGGGCGTTATCGAGAAAGACCATCACCTCGAAGTTGGGTTGCACGATCAGGCAGCCGCCCTGCGGGGCGGGGATCTCCGAGCCCTCCAGACCGAGCGCACGGGCACCGCGCGGCGAGAGACGGGCGACGCGCTGGTTGTCGTCGGTGCGCCCGAATTGCATGAGCCCCGACCAGCTTAAGGTACGCTCGATCATCGCGTCGATGAACTGCGCCGGCTCGCACTGGCCGGCCATCTTCGAGAGGGTGCGGTCGAGGTACTGACGGTCGATCTGGGTGCAGAGCTCGGTGATCGCGGCCACCGAGGCCCATTCGCGCACCGAGGCCCGCCGTAGCACCGAGAGCACAAAGCCGCGCGCGCCGATCAGCGGTTCACCGGTGGACTCTCGCTGGGAGAAGTGCTGGTCGTCGGCGCCGCGCAGGGTCATCTCGGCCAGGCGCACGCTCTCGACTTCGTTCCAATAACGCAGGCGCTGGAGCGCCTCGCCAAGGCGGCGATCGCGCTCGGGGCCGGGGGCATGAAAGTGCTCCGCTAAGGCGGCGTCACCGGTGCGGTAACGATCGCCGTCGGGGCCCAGGATGCCCAGCTCACGGCCCAGGGCAGCCAGGAAGGTGAGGTAGTCGAGCTGCTGGGGATCGTGAAGATCAAGGTCGCCGGCGACCTCGCCGAGTTGGCCGGGCATGCTGATGCCGCGGGCAGCGCGCGCCAGAGAGCGGCGGTTGGGGGTGCCGTCTTTGTTGAGCTTGAGCGGGTCGCGACGGATCAGCGAGGCCAGATGCAAAAGGTTGAGCTCCAGATCATCGACGGAGCTGACGGTGGGCTCGATGGTCACATCGTTGAAGGTGGGGACGTCGATGTTGAGGGCATCGGGCGTGGCGTCGAGGTTGGCCAGGGTGGCCGGGGTCAGCGCCAGATCATGCTGCAAAAAGGAGCCGCGCTCGAGCAGCACCTCGATGTCGCAGTCGTGATCGGCGGCAGCCGGAATGGGGATAAGCAGGCCCGCGGCGATAAGGGAGGCCAGGGTGGGCTCGGATTCTCCAAAACCCCGCAGAAGCAGGTCGCGGCGGAGGTTCTCGCCGCGGGCGCGGCCGCCGCGCTCCTGCAAGAGCCAGAAGACCGCGCGCTCAAGCTCGGTGAGTGAGGCGGGATCGAGAGGTCGCAGGCTGGTGTCATCGACGGCCGCGATCAGGGTTTCAGCCTCGGGCTGGCAGCGCCAGGCGCGGGCCAGAAACCGTACGCTGGTGTCGGCGTAACCACGCTCCAGCAGGCTGCGAAGCTCCTCGGCGCCAAGCGGGCCAGAGGTTGAGGGCCGGTCAGGTCGCATGCTCACAGGGCCTCCTGCGTATCAGAGACGAGCTGGGGGCCGAGCACACGGGGGAAGGTCCCCTGGGCGTGGAGGGTCTCGAGCACACCTTCGATCTCGTCGGCGGGCACCAGCAGCGCCAGGTCGCCGATGCGGCGAATATGCAGATCAAGGGGCTCAATCGCCCGCAGAGTCTCTTCAAGGATCGCTGCGTCCTCGCAGAGCATGAGCGCGAGACCATAATTCACAACAAGCAGGTCTTGAGCCAACGTCGCATACCTCAGGCAGGGGTCGGGGGCGGAGCGTTCGCGACGATGCGAGGCTCCGTGGACCATTCGTCCAAGAATAGGAGCAGGGCCGAAGGTGTGTCAACGCGGCAGGGAGGGCTGCGTTGACACTCTTTTGAAGCGGGGGATAAGTTGGCCTCGACCGCAATGTAAGCCCCAGAACGCCCGATCCGATTCGGGCTTGAGGACCTTGATGGACGCAGAGATTCGATTTTTTGAGGTGGGCCCGCGTGACGGGCTGCAGAATGAGTCGCGGGTGCTCTCGTGTGAGGATCGCGCGGCGATGATCGAGGGGCTGGTCGACGCCGGGGTGCGCGACGTGGAGATCGGCAGCTTTGTGCATCCGCGCTGGGTGCCGCAGATGGCGCAGACCGATGAGGTCGCCCGTCAGATTCGTCGGGTGGAGGGGGTGCGCTACTGGGCGCTGGTGCCCAACCTCAAAGGGTTGGAGCGGGCGGCCGCGGCCGATGTGCAGCATGTGGCGGTGTTTATGTCGGCTACCGAGGCGCATAACCAGTCCAACCTCAACCGCTCTCTCGATGAGAGTCTGGCGGCGCTCAAACGCACTACCGAGGCGGCGGTGGCTCAGGGGATGGTGGTGCGAGCTTATATTTCGACCGTTTTTGGTTGCCCTTTTGAGGGGGATGTCGACTTTGAGCGGGTGCTCGAGATTGGCGAGGAGCTTCTGGCCAACGGGGCCGAACATCTCTCGCTGGGCGATACGATTGGCGCGGGTACGCCGCTGCAGGTAGCTGAGGGATGCGCGCAGGCCGTGGAGCGATTTGGCGAGGATCGGGTCGCGCTGCACCTGCACGATACGCAGGGGCTGGCGGTGGCCAACGCGCTGCTTGCTTATCAGGCCGGTGTGCGTCTTTTTGACGGCGCGGTGGGTGGTATGGGCGGCTGCCCTTACGCCCCGGGTGCGGCGGGCAACCTGGCCAGCGAGGATCTCGTCAACTTGATGCTCTCGATGGGCGCGCGGGTCGACGCCGATTTAGGTGGTCTCTGTGAGGTCACCGATTGGCTCTCGCAAGAGGTCGGCCTGAACACCCGCTCGCGCTACTACCCTTACTGGCGGTCTCAACAGGAGCAGGACACGTGACGACGACGGAGCAGGCATTTCGAGAGCTGACGAAGGCCCATATGGGGCAGGTGTTAAGCTGCATCGCCGAGGCGGTGGATGCGGCTGGACTGACCGGATCGACGCTGGGGCAGATGCTCGACTACCATATGGAGACCGGCGGAAAGCGGCTGCGCGCGATGCTCCCGCTGGCGGTTGCCGGGGCGCTCGGTAAGGAGGCCAAGGCGCTGGTGGGGTTCGGGGCGGCCTGTGAGCTGATTCATAACGCCACGCTTGTGCATGACGATCTTCAGGACGGCGATGAGGTGCGGCGCGGGCAGCCCACGGTCTGGAAGAAGTACGGGCAGGCTCAGGCGATCAACCTGGGCGATGCGATGCTTTATCTGGCGCCGATCTGCCTGGAGTCGGTGAAGGCATCGCCGGGGGCACGTCAGCGGGTGTTGGCCCGGGTTTTTCGCGATGTGCTCAAGGTGATCGACGGCCAGGAGCGCGAGTTTGCGCTGCAGGCGCGCTCTTCCGACGACATCGATCAGGAGGCCTACCGGCGTATGGTGCGAGGGAAGACCAGTGGTCTTTTTGCGCTTCCGATGGCCGGTGCCGCCGAGCTTTGTGAGGCGCCTGTTGAGGTGGTCGAGGCTTTGGAGGAGGCCGCCGGGCACCTGGGCGTGCTCTTCCAGATCCAGGACGACATCCTGGATCTTTACGGGGAGAAGGGGCGTGATCAGGCGGGGAGCGATCTGCGCGAGGGCAAAATTTCAGCGCTTGTGGTGGCCTTCTGGCAGCGCGCAAATGACGCGGATCGTCGTCGGTTGATGCAACTTTTGCGCGCCGATCGCCGCGCCAGCAGTGATGCCGAGGTGGGCTGGGCGATCGACGCGTTCCGTGAGCAGGGGGCGCTGTCGGACTGTCTGGCTGAGATCGAAACGCTGCGAGGACAAGCGCTTGCCAGTGCGGCGTTTTCGGCGTATCCCGACCTTCGCCGACTTCTGGAAGGTATGGCACAGATCTTCCTTGCACCGATCGGCGATATTATGGAGTCCGTCGGCTGAGCGTGATGATCGGCCGAGGGGCACCATCTCCCACCTGCGCTTTCTGCGCGAGTTACCCCCCTGCGATGGACTGGCCCCATGAGCGACGAGAAGACCCGCAGCGGCTGCCCTTTTACCGGGGGCACCTCCGGCGGCGATGACCTCCCCCCGGCCGGGGAGCGTCTGACCTACAACTCTTATCTGAAAGTGCCGCAGCTTCTGGAGCTGCAGAACTTTGAGTCGAGTCCGCCGGCGCACGACGAGCTCCTCTTTATCATCATTCACCAGGCCTACGAGCTCTGGTTCAAGCTCATCCTCTTTGAGCTCGATCAGGTGGCCGAGGAGATGGATAATGGCGAGGTCTACGAGGCCTGGCGGCTTCTGCAGCGGGTGTTGCAGATTGAGAAGTTGCTCGTGCAGCAGATCCACGTGCTGGAGACGATGACGCCGAGCGATTTTTTGAAGTTTCGCCAGGCGCTTAATCCGGCCAGCGGGTTTCAGTCGATTCAGTTTCGGGAGGTCGAGTTTTTGACGGGGATCCGGGACACCTCGGTGATGCGGCATATCGATCAGACCGACCAGGATCATCGTCGGCTCAATGCGCGGCTGGCGGAGCCTTCGCTGCGTACGCGCTTCTATCAGCTCTTGCAGCGGGAGGGCTTCGATGTGGCGATCCCCGAGGAGGGGGAGGTGTTGGAGGGAGAGCGCCGCGAGCAGACGATGGCGGCGCTCGAGCCGCTTTACCGCGAGCCCAAAGAGCGCTTTCACCTCTACACGCTGGCCGAGTCGCTGGTGGAGCACGATCAGAACATTCTGCTGTGGCGTTTTCACCACGTGCGTGTGGTCGAGCGTCTTATCGGCACAAAGCCGGGTACGGGAGGCTCCAGTGGGGTGGAGTATCTGAGCTCGACGCTCAAGAAGCGCGCCTACCCGATCTTGTGGGAGGTTCGGGGGCAGCTTTACGACGATGGCATGTACGGGATGAAGTGAGCGTGGCGGGGGGGCTGACTGGGGCGAAACGTGACCCAGGGTCGTTTTTTGGGTGGGTGGAAAAGTGACCCAGGGTCGGTTTGTGAGGTGGGTAGAAACGTGACCCAGGGTCAGTTTTTGAGGGGTGGAAAAGTGACCCAGGGTCGGTTTGTGAGGTGGGTAGAAACGTGACCCAAGGTCGGTTTTTGAGTGGGTGAAAAAGTGACCCAGGGTCGGTTTTTGAGTGGGCGGAAAAGTGACCCAGGGTCAGTTTGTGGCGAGGGTCAGTTTGTGGCGAGGTTGGTCATGGGGTTCAGCGGGTGCTCAGTGAGGCGATGATCTCGGTGAGCGCGCGGCGAAGCTGCTGACGTTCGAGAGTCTCCGGAAGGGTGTCGAGCAGGCGCTGCATGCCTCCGAGACGCTGGTCCAGGCGCAGGTCGGGGGCGTGGGGGACGTGGATATAAGGGCGGAGGCGTGCGAGCGCTTCGCGAAGCAGCGGGCTGTCCTGATCGATGTGGGCGAGCAGGGCGGTGCCCAGGAGGGCAAACATATTGGCGTAGGCATGTCCGGTGCGCTCGGCCTGCCGGGTGGCTTCGGGGATTTCTTCGCGCGCGTCGTCGAAGTCGCCGAGGATCAGCTTGAGTTTGACGATGCTGATGGTGCTCAGACTGATCATCTCACGATGCCCCATCGATCGAGCTTGCTGCTGGGCCTTGATGTAGTGGTTGAGCGCGGCGTCGATGTTGGCCTGCGCTTCCAGGGCCATACCCAGGTAGAAGTTGAGCTGGGGGCCGTAGAGTCCCAGCCCCAGATGTTCCTGAAGACCGATGACGTCGTTGAGAAACTCGATGGCGCGGTCGGGCTGGCCGCCCTCGATGCGAAAGAGCGCGCGGAAGATCGTTGAGAGCGCCCAGCCGTGCCGGTCGTCGAGATCTTCATGGAGCTTGACCGCGTCGTCGGCCAGCTGGCGGGCGCGATCGATGTCGCCGCGAAGCCAGTGCAGTTCGGCCTCCAACAAAAGATCTTTGGCCACACCGTAGAGATGCCCCAGGCGTTCGTGGAGCTCGCGGGCGCGGCGAAGGTGGTCGGCGCTGCGGTCGAGGTGGGTAGAGCGGCGAAAACACAGTGCGAGACTTAAGTTTGCGTTGGCCATGGCGAGCACGTCGCCGTAATGGCGGGCGGCGTTCATCGCCTGGCGGGCCAGGGCTTCGCTGCGCTCCAGGCCGTCGACGATCATGCAGATTTGAGATGCTTCGATCAGCGCCAGCGCGTGAGCGCGGTGATCACCGATGCGTTGAGCGAGGTCGAGGGCTTCGCCGACCAGGCTCCAGGCCTGGCGCAACTCTCCGCTGGCGTAGGCGCAGCGTGAGAGCGCGAGTGTGGCGTCGACCTCGGCGCCCGGATCGCCCTCAAGGTGGGCGGCCTGGCGGACCATCTCAAGATCATGGCGAGCGCGGTCGTAGCGGCCGCGAAAGCGCGCGAGGTCGGCCTGCCCCAGGAGCACGCGGCGCAGCCCGGCGCGATCATCGAGGACGACGCAGAGCTCAGAGGTTCGCGTGAGCAGCGCCTCGGCTTCATCGAGGTGGCCCTGCAGGCGCACGATCTCGGCGAGGTGCTCGCGGGCCTGGGCTTCGTTGGCGACGTGGTCGGCGCTCTCAGCGTGGGAGATCGCCTCGCGCAGGGCGTCTTCCGCCGGACCGAACTCGCCGGCCTGGTGGTAGAGGCGCCCCTGTTGGAGGCGCAGCGCGCTGAGTGAGGCATGGTCGATGTTGCGTGTGCCGATGATCTGCGGCTCCGCCCGTCGCAGCAGGCGCAGCGCCTCGTGTACCCGATGTTCACACTCGGCTTCGGCGGCGGCGCGCAGCCACCAGGGGAGTGCGCGCTCGCGCTGCGCGCTTCGCTCCAGGTGCTCGGCGACCGCCTCGCAGTGCGCGGCGTCCGGCGACGGCTCGGCCTCGATCAGTGCGCGGGCTGCGTGGTTATGAAAGGCGCGCCAGTCGTCGATGCTCTCCACCATGCGCAGCAGCGAGGCGCGGTGCAGGGGTTGAACAAAGGCGTAGTGCGGTGAGTCGTCGGTGTTTCCCTCGCGCCGCAGGAGGCCCACTTCGTGGAACATCTCGAGTAGCGGTCCGATGTGCGTTGCGAGCTCGGGCTGGCCATCGGCGTGAATCGCGCGGGCGAGCGTGGCTGCTTTGAAGCGATCGCCAAAGAGCACCACCCGGTGCAGCAGCGCGCGAAGCCGGGGCTCCTGCGGGTGGTCGCGCAGCAGGCGCTCGGCGCGAGTGATCACAAGCTGTTGAAGATCCGGCGGCACCAGTGAGGAGAGCGCCACCGAGGGATCCTGAAGATCGAAGACGCCGGAGCGCTCCGAGGCCTGCAGCTGCTCGGTCTCGAGCAGATGGCGCACGATGTGAATGAGCAGCGCGGGGTTGCCGCCGGCCAGATCGAGAAGATCGCGCTCCAGGCCCCCGGCCGGTGGGGCGAGGCGATGGAGGAGCTCGCCCATCGTAGCGTCGGGGAGGCGATCGAGGTGATGGTGTGCCACGCGTGCCGCGCCGCTTTGAAGCCAGCGAGCGACGTGGCGCTGCGAGCGCGCGGTGAACACCAGCGCGATGGGGCGGGGCTGCTGGGAGAGGTTCTCGAGGAGCTGATCGATCAGGCGTCGACTGAGCGGGTCGGCGTAGTGAACATCCTCCAGGATCAGCAGCAACGCGCTGCGCTCGCTGAAGCGAAAGAGGGCGTGAATCACCTGGTGCAGCGGGTGAATGACGGCGGTCGCCGCATATGCCGAGGTGTTTTGCGAGCTCGACGCGAGCGCGTCCAGGGCTTCGTGAAGACGCTGCCCAAGCGTGGGCTCGGCGCTGCGTCGGGCGTCGGTGAGGGGCTCAAAGGCGCGGCGAAGCGCCTCCAGCGGAGCGCCGCGTCTGCGGCACTGACCGAAGAGGGGGAGGGCGGGCTGAGTGGCCTGCTGGCGAAGTTGCCAGGTCTCCACCAGCGTGCTCTTGCCCTGCCCGGACTCACCGCTAATGACGAAGAGCCCGCCGTTGAGGGCGGCGGATTCATACCAGCGCTCCAGCGCATCGAGCGCGGCGTGGCGGCCCAGCAGCGGAAGTTGCGCGGCGCGAAGATCGAATTCGGCCAGCGCGGATCGAGGTGTTGGTGCGCTCGGGGCGGCCTCGGGGTGTGGCTCGGGCGAAGGTTGCTCGGGAGCGCGGGGCGCCAGATCGCGCTCGGTGGGGGCGAAAGGATTGAGCGGAAGATCCGGCGGGGCGGGGTTTGTGGGCTCGGTGCCGGGGAGCGACTCGGAGTCCTGCAGGCCCGCCGATGGGGCGCTGCGTGCCAGGCGGGCGAGCGCGGGCTGGGAGCCCGGGGTCTGCTCTCCGGGGCTCTCCCGGGCGAGAAACCAGCTGAGCGCAGAGCGCGCATCGGCAAAGCGGCCGCGAACTTCTTTGCGTGTGGCCCGCTCGATAAAGCGTCCCAGGGCCGTTGTGGCGATCTCTTCGGGGAGGGCGGGCAGAGGTTCTTTGACCTGCTTGAGCAGGATGTCCATCGGGTTGGGGCCATCGAAGGCGGGTTTTCCGATGAGGGCTTCGTAGAGGACCAGTCCCACCGCGTAGACGTCGCCCGGGGGGCCCACAGGCTCGCCATACGCGTGCTCCGGCGACATGTACTGAGGGGTGCCGCAGACCTCGCCGTCGGCGGTCAGGGAGGGGCCGCGGTAGAGGGTCGCGCCCGGGTCGCCGATGAACTTGCTCAGCCCGAAGTCCAACACTTTGATGTCGAGAGGAGCGCCGGGCGGGGTGTCGCAGAGGAAGATGTTTTCGGGTTTGAGGTCCCGGTGCACCAGCTGACGCTCATGGGCCTCCTCCAGGCTTCCCAGAAGTTGTTCGAGGAGCTGGTTTCCCTGCTCCAGACTTACTGGGCCGCGGCGTAAGACCCGCTCGCGCAGGTTTTCGCCGATGAGCAGCTCCATGGCCACGTAGAGCAGCCCGCGCGGGGTCTGGCCGTAGTCAAAGAGCGTGATGGTGTGACGATGGTGCAGGCCACTGGCGTGGAAGACTTCGCGGCGAAAACGCTCGACCTCACGCTCGTTGTGAGCGACCTCGGGATGAAGAAACTTCAGCGCCACATCGCGGGCGATGGCTTCCTGGCGAGCCTGGTAGACGACGCCGTAGCCGCCGCGGCCGAGCTCACGGATGATGCGGTAGCGACCGGCGATGAGGTCCCCGACCTCGGGTAATTGCGCTGGGGCAGGGCTCACGGCGGACTCGACTCGGTGACGCGGAAAAGGGAGGCTAACGCTAAGCTTCTGGATTATGGCCGATCGTCTGTGGCCTCACAAGCAGGCCTGCCGGGAGGGGGGGACGTGGAGCGGGGGCTCGGGTTGGTGGGAGGGTGCGGGCGGTGAGGGGGGCAGAGGGGGGCAGAGGGAAGCGCGGGTAGGGGAAGCAAAGATGAGAAGATGCGGCGGGCTCGAGGTTATTGCGGCGCACGTCGGAGAGGGCTGCGGACGATGAAAAGGCCGGGGTACGCGCCGAGCGGGGCCGTGAGAATCGAGAAACTGTTTTGAAACAGGGCGATTTCGCTGTAGTTGTGAGTGGCTTTGAAAGGTGTATGGCAGAATTATTATCGGAGAATGACGATGACGCGACACTCAAAACGAACGGGTCTGGTGGTGGTAATGATGGCGGCGCTCATCGCGAGCGCGGCTCCGGCCTTTGCTCAGGAGGGCGCTCCGGCTGAGGAGGCACCCGCTGCGGAGGCATCCACGGAGAGCGCCGCGTCGTCAGAAACGAGCGACGAGGAAGAGGTCGCTCAGGCCGATGAAGAGACGAGAGAGGATGGCGAGGCGTCCGAGGAAGATGATGCGGCCGCCGAAGACGGCGAAGACGGCGAAAGCGACGCGTCTTCTGACGAGGGCGAGTCCGAAGAGGGTGCCGACGAAGCGTCTTCCGAAGATGCGGAGACGGAGGAGAGCGCCGACGAAGCATCTTCCGAAGATGCGGAAAGCGACGAAGGCGCTGATGACGCGTCAGAGGAAGAGGGCGAGGAGGAAGATCCCTTCGCGGAGGCCGATCGCCTGCTGGGCTCCGACGGCGAAGAAAACGAAGATCCCTTCGATGAGCCTTTTGAGACGACCTGGGGCAGCCGGGTGGAGATGGGCTGGTTCTTCACGGACTTTGGTAGGTTCAACGAGTATGTGCTTGAGCCCAACGACCGCGCGGTCTTTGACGATGAAGGCGCCACCCATATTGATCTTGCGGTGGAGGTGATGTTCATCCGTGGGTTGCGCCTCTCGGTGACGGGTGGGGCGACATTTAACTGGGCGAGCGATCCTTCGGTGGGAGCCTGGTACATCGGTCTGGAGCCGGCGTACGCGGTGGGTGACAACACCTGGGAGATGGCCGTCGGCCTGAGCGCGATGGTGGGCTCGATGCAGCTCGCCGTTGGTGATGACGAGATGAACACCTCGCTGACCGTGCTGCGTCCCTTCTTTGAGGTCAGCCGGCACTTCCCGGACGCCTACAGCGCGGTGTATCTGCGCGCGGGCTTCAACCAGTGGCACATCCACAATCCCACCTCCGATACGCTTAACCTGGAGGCGGCTGATGGCGAGGAACTCGATTCGTTCTGGCTCAGTGATGGGGGATTCTACCTGGCGATCGGCGGGCGTTTTGGGAAGTTGACCCAGCCCGAGATCGAGTGATGCGGGCGGCCGTCGATCGCGCTTAGCTTTAGGAGCGACAGGCCCGGCGACCCGAACGAGGACGTGATGCGAAGAAGCCCCGCGACGCTAACAGTAGTTTTGTTACTCGCGGGGCTTCTCTGTGTGGGGGCGGGCTGTGATGTGGTGGAGCGGGCGCGCCAGTCGGTGCAGACCTGGCAGAGCTCCGGGAGCGGGAATGCGCCGGGGCCGGCGGGGAGGCTTGAGCCCGCTGGCGAGCTTCAACCCGCGGAGCTTCGGGAGGGCGCGGTGGTCGACGGCGACACCCTGCGCCTGGTCGGCTTTGATAAGAGCGTGCGCGTTCTGTGTCTGGACAGCGAAGAAGCGCTGCGCGGCGAGGAGCTTGAGCGGGCCGAAGCGGACTGGGAGGGGTATCAGGAGGAGCGCAAGGGGGACGGCCCCTTCACGCGCAGCTACGGTACTTTCGTGGGCAATGAGGCCACGACCTGGGCGCGGGAGTTCTTTGAGGGGCGGAGCGAGGTTTTTGTCGAGTACGCCTCCGAGCGTCACACGCGCGATTTTTTCGGGCGGCATCTGGCGCATATCTGGGCCAAAGACTCTGCGGGCAAGTGGATCAACTACGGCGTGGAGGCGGTGCGCGCGGGCTGGTCGCCCTATGCCACCGAGTACGGTCATTGCGACGCTTATCGCGCGCATTTTGAAGAGGCGCAGCGCCAGGCGCAGAAGGCTCAGCGCGGCATCTGGCGCTCGGGTCAACGGGGCTACGATGACTATCCGCAGCGTTTTGAAGAGTGGGCGCCGCGTGCGCGACAGATTTCGCTTTTTCGCGAGCGTCTGGCCGACCACCCCGAGGTGATTGAGCTGGGCACGGATACGGCCATGGCGCGCCTTCGGCTCAAACTTGGGGAGCGGGTGGTGGTGTTCGGGTCTGTCGATCGATATTCGCCGCGCGGGCGGCCGCCCAAGCTCTACCTTCGTCACCGCTACCGCGAGGAGTTGATGGTGCAGGCTCCGGGGCCGGTGCGCTTTTCTGACATGACGAAGTCGGATTTCGAGCAGCGTGAGTTTGTGTACGTGGAGGGGCGGGTGGAGATGTTTCGGGGGGAACCAATTGTGGTGATCGACGCGGGAAGTTTTGTTCGGTCGGGCGATGATCCGCCGGAGCTTTCGCGTTGATCGGTGTGGCGGAGGGTGACCCAGGGTCGGTTTTTAGGGTGACCCAGGGTCGGTTTTTAGGGTGACCCAGGGTCGGTTTTTTGGGTGACCCAGGGTCGGTTTTTGAGGTGACCCAGGGTCGGTTTTTGAGGTGACCCGGGGGCGGTTTTGGAATGACCCACGGTCGGTTTTGAAGTGACCCAGGGTCGCCTCTGATTGGTGGAAAAATGGGAGGGATTGGGCGCGGGAGAGATGCTGGAGCGTCGTCTCGGCGGGGTGAAAGAGCAGGGTGAGCGTGGGCTGAGAGCGACGACCGTGGGTCATTCGCGCAATGACCGAGGGTCGGATAAGGTGCGCATAAATAACGGGTGATCGTGCTTCACGTTGGATGGAGCACGCCAGAGTTGGGAACGACATAGAACGTTGATGAGTGCGTGGCGAGAGGCGGGTATGGCGTTGGATATGCAGGTTGTGACGTTCAGGCTGTTGGCAGGTTTTGGGGTTGCGATGGTGGTAGGATGCGCCGGCGCTCCGACCGCGCCTTCACCGCAGGAGATGCACGAGAAGCCTTCGGCTGACCGGGCCGTCGCCGAACTTGGGCCGGGGATCTGGGAGGTGGCCACTGGCGAGCGCCTGGATGAGCCGGAGCTGATGGCGCGGCTTGTGGAGGCGCGTTACGTGATCGCGGCGGAGTCGCATGACGACCCCTGGCACCACGTTGTGCAGGACCGGATCTACCGCGGAGTAAGCCAGCGGGCCGAAGGCCCGGTGGCGCTGGGCGTGGAGATGGTCGAGGCGCGCTTTCAGCCGGCGCTTGACGCCTACGTCGCCGCCGAGATCGATGAGGCTCAAATGCTTGAAGGCGTGCAGTGGGAGGCGCGCTGGGGCATGGACTGGGCGATGTATGCGCCGATGTGGCGGGTTGCCCGGGAGCTGGGTCAGCCGGTTATTGCGCTCAACGCTCCGAGGGAGCTGGTGCGGGAAGTCGGTCAGGGAGGGCTTGAGGCGCTTGGCGAGGAGGAACGCAGCGCGCTTCCCGAACTCGATCTGAGCGATCAAGATTATCGGGCGTGGCTCGGCGCGATCTTTTCCTCGCATGGCATGGGCGAGGACGAGGAGGCGCTCGACCGATTCTTTGCAGCGCAGGTGCTCTGGGATGAGACGATGGCCGAGAACGCCGTGGCTGCACTGACCCGGATCCCGGAGCTCGAGGCGATGGTGCTTCTGGTGGGGCGCGGGCACGCCGAGCGAGGGTTTGGCATTCCCCCGCGCATCGCGCGCCGAATTGCCGGTCAGGAGGGCGATGCGACGCGGGCTGAGGCTCAGGTGATGGTTGTGGTGCCGGTCAGTGTGGCTGGCGAGTATGGCGAGCGCATGCGCGACTACCGTCGCCTGGATTACCTGCAAGAAAACAACATCGCCGACTTCGTCTGGATCGAAGCCGGCGATGGGGATGCTGCTCAGAGTTCAGATAGCAAACTCGAGGATTGAGCCTTCAGCTTAGCTGTCGGTTTCCTCGCCGCTACGCTGCTGCTGGCTGTCGAGGCAGGCCGAGATGTAGCTCGCGAAGAGGGGGTGGGCCTGGCCCGGGCGGCTCTTAAATTCGGGGTGGGCCTGGCAGCCGATAAACCAGCGCTGGTCGGGGAGCTCAATCATTTCCACGAGCACCCCGTCCGGAGAGGTGCCGCTGAAGACCAGCCCGGCTTCTTCGAGGGCGGGGCGAAGCGCGTTGTTGACCTCGTAGCGATGGCGGTGACGCTCGCTGATAAGCGTGTTGCCATAGATGCGCGCCGAGCGACTGTCGTCTTTGAGCACGCAGTCGTAGGCACCCAGACGCATCGAGGCGCCCTTATCTTTGACGTTTTCCTGCTCGGCCATCAGGGCGATGACCGGTGCGGAGGACTGCGGGTTGAACTCAGTGCTGTTGGCGTCTTTGAGGCCGGCGACGTTGCGGGCGAACTCCACCACCGCGAGCTGCATACCCAGGCAGATGCCGAAGAAGGGGACGTCGTTTTCGCGGGCGTAGCGCACCGCGCGGATCTTACCTTCGGTGCCGCGCTTGCCAAAGCCGCCGGGTACCAGGATGCCGTCGCACTCCCCGAGAAGTTGCTCGGCTTCGAGTTGCTCCAGATCTTCGGAGTCAATGAACTTGAGCTTAACCCGCACCTCGTTGGCGATACCGGCGTGAAAGAGCGCCTCGTTGAGCGATTTGTAGCTGTCGGTCAGGTCGACGTATTTGCCCACGATGCCCACGGTGACTTCCTGGCGGGGGTTGTGGATGCGGTCGACGATCTTGCGCCACTCGGTCAGATCGGTGCCGCGCGACCAGATGTTGAGCGCGGTGGCCAGCTCGTGGTCGATGCCCTCCTCGGCCAGGAGCACCGGGACCTCGTAGATCGACTTGGCGTCGCGGGCGGTGACAACGCGCTCGGTGGGCACATTGCAGAAGAGCGCGATCTTGCGCTTGATGTCGCGCGGAAGGTCGCGGTCGGAGCGGCAGACCAGAAAGTCGGGCTGAATACCGATCTCGCGCAGCGCCTTGACCGAGTGCTGGGTCGGCTTGGTTTTGACCTCGTCGGCCGCCGGCATGTAGGGCACGAGCGTCACGTGCAAAAACACCGCGTTTTCACGCCCGAGCTCAATGCCCAGCTGTCGGATTGCCTCCAGAAAAGGCAGCGATTCGATGTCGCCTACGGTGCCACCGACCTCCACGAACATCAGGTCGCAGTCCTCGGATGCGTCCAGCACCCGGGCTTTGATCTCGTCGGTGATGTGCGGGATGACCTGAACGGTGGCCCCCAGATATTCTCCCCGGCGCTCTTTGGCGATGACCGAGTCGTAGACCTGGCCGGTGGTGAAGTTGTTGCGCCGGGTCATGCGCGTGCTGGTGAAGCGCTCGTAGTGACCAAGGTCCAGGTCGGTCTCCGCGCCGTCGTCGGTGACAAAGACCTCCCCGTGCTGGAAGGGGTTCATCGTCCCGGGGTCGACGTTGATGTAGGGGTCGAGCTTGATGAAGCTCACTCTTAACCCGCGGTTCTCCATCAGCGCGCCCAGGCCTGCGGCGGTGATCCCTTTACCGAGGCTGGAGAGGACGCCGCCGGTGATAAAGACAAACTTCGTGGTGCGCTGCCTGGTCATAACTTCGACTCACTTCGAGGAGGGGGAGGGGGGAGGGCGTAAGGTGGGAGACGCCCGGGAATTCGGGGGAGCGTCGATGGCGCGCACTATAATGAGCGGGTGGGGGGCTGGCAACCTCACCGGATCATCGACGGTGCGCCGGTGTTGCTGTCGGGGGTGGGGCGCAAGAAGGAAGTGCGGGTGGTGGTTGCGGGGACACCGCTACGTCGCATGCGAGAGAGAGAGTAAGCGTTGTGAAGCCTAAAATCGGCACGTGTGACTGATGAGCCTGGGTGACCGTGGGTCACCCCCGAAGATGACCGTGGGTCAAAGAAAGCCCAGCAATTACGCGCCTGGTCGCCACGTCGACGCGACAGAACGCACCTGAAACCGGTCACCTGCTTGCCTACATCTCCCCACCTTTTTTCATCCGCCACGCAACATTCTCATTTTCCCTCCGATAACAACCCAGAGAGGTCCCACACCCACCCTTCCACCTCACTGGAGCCCCCAATGACTCGCCCCCGTCGTCATGTCGCAGGCCAGGTCGCCGCCCTGACTCGC